>JAMOMQ010000145.1 GCA_027066995.1 Flavobacteriales bacterium | reverse complement strand
TGTGGAATTTAATTCGATGGATGTCAGTGCGTTCCATCAAAGAAAACTTTAATCCGCCAACCGATTACCGCTATCCGTTTATGGATTAATAATATTGAATATAACATATAAAAAAGCCGCTTAAAATGAAGCGGCTTTTTTATATACAAACAAATTTCTAATCATTCAACTTCAACACCGCCATAAATGCCGATTGCGGTATTTGCACATTCCCGACTTGGCGCATGCGTTTTTTACCTTTCTTTTGTTTTTCGAGTAGCTTTCGTTTACGCGAAATGTCACCTCCGTAACATTTGGCCGTTACGTCTTTACGTAAGGCTTTGATGGTTTCACGGGCGATGATTTTAGAACCGATGGCTGCTTGCACCGGTATATCAAATTGTTGCCGGGGAATAAGTCCACGCAGTTTGTGCACCATTTTTTTTCCGATACTATAAGCATTATCAGCATGAACCAACGCCGACAAGGCGTCAACCGGTTGGCCGTTTAACAAAATATCTACTTTTACCAATTTCGATTTACGCATTCCTATAGGATGATAATCAAAAGAGGCATAACCCTTGGAAACCGTCTTAAGCCGGTCGTAAAAATCAAATACAATCTCAGCCAAAGGCATATCAAAAGTTAGTTCAACACGGTCTTGGGTTAGATAAACCTGATTTTTTATTTCGCCTCGTTTTTCCAAAGCCAGTGTCATTATTGGTCCTATAAACTCCGACTTGGTAATAATACTGGCTTTGATATATGGTTCTTCCACCCGGTCCAATTTAGATGGGTCGGGCAATTCGGAAGGGTTGTTTACTACAATAGGCTTATCGGGATATTTTTTAGTATAAGCATGATAAGATACGTTGGGAACGGTTGTAATCACATTCATATCAAACTCACGGTCCAAACGTTCTTGGATAATTTCCAAGTGCAACATACCTAAAAATCCGGCTCTAAAACCAAATCCCAAAGCTGCCGACGATTCGGGTTCAAAAGTCAAACTGGCATCATTGAGTTGCAGTTTTTCCATGGCATTACGCAATTCTTCATACTCATCGGTTTCTACCGGATAAATGCCGGCAAACACCATAGGCTTAACATCTTCAAAACCCTCTATAGGTTTATCTGTAGGATTATCGGCATCTGTAATGGTATCACCGACTTTTACTTCGCGGGCATCTTTGATTCCGGACACCAAATAACCAACATCTCCGGTGGTAATTTCTGCCGCAGGCAACTGTTTTAATTTTAAAAACCCGACTTCATCGGCATTGTAAGCCTTTCCGGTTGCCATAAATTTAACCTTTTGCCCTTTTTTTATTTTGCCGTCAAACACCCTGAAATAAACTTCAACACCACGGTAAGGATTGTAAACCGAATCAAAAATCAAAGCCCGTAAAGGTGCTTTGGGATCACCTTTTGGCGGTGGTATTTTTTCAATAATGGCATTCACAATTTTTTCTATACCTTCACCTGTTTTGGCACTAGCCCAAATGACATCGTCGGGATCACAGCCAATCAAATCGACTATTTCGTCGGTCACCTCCAAGGGTTTGGCACTGGGCAAATCCACCTTGTTGAGCACCGGAATGATTTCCAAATCATTTTCAAGTGCCAAATACAAGTTGGAAATAGTTTGTGCTTGTATGCCTTGAGCCGCATCGACAATCAACAAAGCGCCTTCGCAAGCAGCTATAGCCCGCGATACTTCATAAGAAAAATCGACATGCCCCGGTGTATCAATAAGGTTAAGTTTATAAGCTTCGCCATTATGGATGTAATCCATTTGCACGGCATGACTTTTAATGGTAATACCTCTTTCGCGTTCCAAATCCATATCATCCAATACCTGATCTTGTTTTTCGCGGTCTGTGATAGAGCCGGTATATTCAAGCAACCGGTCAGCCAGTGTGCTTTTGCCGTGATCTATATGAGCGATAATGGAAAAGTTTCTAATGTTTTTGATTATTGCCATTTGCATTTTGTATTTAAGGCAAAGATACATAAAAAAAAGCCACTCAAAAAGCGGCTTTTAATTGTATCAATTGAAATTCAAGATTAACGTCCGAAGAATTTTTTACCCATATTAAATAAATCATCAACCACACTACCGTCTCCGTCTTGATCTAATAACTTTTCAATAAAACTGCTTTGTTGTGCCACTTCCTGATTTCCTCCTATCATACTACCGATGATATTGGTTAAATCAGTAGGATTGGACACTTGTTTTTCACGGGTTTGTTTGCCGAGCATTCCCATCACCAATGGCGCAGCCATTTTCAAAATATTCATAGCCGAACTCATATCAATTCCGTTCTGTTTACTGATAGCGGCAGCTACCACCTCTTTTTTTTCGCCTAATACGTGGCCTAAAATTTTGTCACCGTCCTCAACAACTTCTTCATTGACAAAACCGCCTCCAAAAATATCCATAACATTGTCTAACAAACTACCGTCATGTTTACTTTGTAAAGCATTCATCAAACCCGAAGCGGCATCGGGATTAGAAGCTTGTTTTTTTAATGCCCCCATCAACATAGGGATAGCGGCACTCATAGCCGATTGTGTTTTGTTAGAGTCTTGTCCTAACTGTGCACTGGCACCTTGAATAATCATTTGTCCCATAGGACCTTGTAATAAGTCAATAATTCCTGACATAATAATCGTAATTTAATATTAATAGGCTGTAAAATTAATAAAAATAGTTCATTTTAACGCATTTTTTCATAAAAATTTATATAATTTTCAAAATGTTAAAAAACATAATAAACATTGTAAATGATAATTAATTATTTAATTTTGTATAAAATCAACCGGATAAATAAACAATAATAAGTTTTGGAAAATATCAAGCTTTACATTAAACTTATAGCCGACATTGTTGAAATGATTGGTGTAATTACCATTTTTTTAGGTATAATATACGGATTTTTCAACTTTCTTTTTTCTAAGAATCAGTCTGTAAAAAACAATTATCATATTCTTAGACAAAGTTTAGGCAAAGCCATCTTATTAGGTCTTGAAATATTAATTGCGGCAGATATTATGGCAACGGTTGTTATTGACCCTACTTTAGAAACCGTTAGCGTTTTAGGATTAATTGTTTTAATCCGGACACTTATGAGCTTATCTTTGGAAGTAGAAATTTCGGGTAAATTTCCTTGGCAATCAAAAAAACAATCTTAAAATACTAATAAAAACATTATGAAAAAACAACACAAAAACAAACCAAAAAAATCTATTTCATTAAAAAGAATCACCCTTTTATTTATTCTTTATTCTTTTGTTTATTTAACGGTTTTTGCTTTTATCGATTTCTATGCTTATTATGCCATAAACCCTTATCTTTTAACTGTAATATCTGTGCTTTTAGGCGCAGGCTCCACTTTTGTTCATGTTAAAAAAGGTTATCATTCTCAAATTGATCATATTGTTGAAAAACTGGAGGAATAAACAAATTGATTTTTATAACAATATAAAGCAGCTTATTGATATCATTAAGTTGCTTTTTTATACCTGATTGGTTTATATTTTATTCTGAAACATTTTGCCCCCAAAGTTTCGGGAATTACTTTTTCAAGAGAGAACGCGATAGTAGCCGCACCCACAAACAAGTATTTTTGATGAATAATTAGAAAAAAAAGAAAATGCAAAAAGGCTCGGATTATAACACGGTTCATTTTGGTATTATTACATAAACACCTCAAACCTTTAGTATATTTTAATAAAAAATTAATTTTTAATTATAAAAATGAAAATTTGACAAAATTACTCAATATATTTTTTTCTAATCTTAAAAAGCCGCTTTATAAGAAAAAAAAAACAAAAGTCAATAAAGTGCTACATTTTATTTCATATTTTTGTCGAAATACTGAAAAAAATATAAATTTTATGAGCACAGAAGCTTTGCATAAAAATAAAGAAAAATTAGATCACGTAGTGATCAGATTTGTGGGCGATTCCGGAGACGGTATGCAACTCACCGGAACCCAATTTTCCACCTCAGCTGCCTTACTGGGTAATGATGTGGCTACTTTTCCCAATTATCCATCCGAAATTAGAGCACCTCAAGGTAGTTTGTATGGTGTTTCCGGTTTTCAAGTCAACATCGGCGCCAATGAAATCAGCACCCCGGGAGACGATTTAGATCTATTGGTTGCTATGAATCCGGCTGCTCTCAAAACCAATATTAAAGACCTCAAACCCGGCCATATGGTTATTGTCGATGCCGATGCTTTTACACGCAGCAACCTGCAAAAAGCCAAATATGACAGCAACCCCTTGGAAGACGGCTCATTATCTAACTACAATGTAGTGCCGGTGCCTATGACTTCTTTAACCCGTGAGGCTTTAAAAGACACAGGCCTGGACAGTAAAAGTATGACGCGTAGCAAAAACATGTTCGCTTTAGGAATGTTATATTGGTTATACAGCAAAGACCCTAAATACACCGAAGAATTTTTACGTAAAAAATTTAAAAACAAACCCAAAGTCGTTGAAGCCAATATTAAAGCGCTCAAAGCAGGTTACCACTTTGCTGACACACTTGAATTAATGCCTACGCATTATGTTATCGGGCCGGCCAAAAAAGACAAAGGCACCTACCGTATTATTATGGGAAATCAAGCTACTGCTTGGGGCTTTATGGCTGCCGCCAAAAAAGCAGGTTTACAATTGTTTCTGGGCTCCTATCCTATTACACCGGCTACGGATATTTTACACGAATTGGCCAAATGGCGTAATTTAGATGTCATTGCTTTTCAAGCCGAAGATGAAATTGCCGGTATCAGTTCGGCTATCGGTGCATCATTTGCCGGAAAGTTAGCCATTACAACAACCTCCGGTCCCGGATTGGCTCTTAAAGGCGAAGCTTTGGGCTTGGCTATTATGCTCGAAATTCCATTGGTTGTTGTCAATGTGCAACGGGGCGGCCCTTCTACCGGTATGCCTACCAAAACCGAACAATCCGATTTAATGCAAGCCATGTATGGTCGTAACGGTGAAAGTCCCGCTATTGTTATTGCTGCCAAATCACCTGCCGATAGTTATGATATGGCTTTTATGGCATCCAAACTGACATTAGAACATATGACGCCGGTTATTTTGTTAACAGACGGTTACATTGGCAACGGATCCGAACCTTGGCGTATCAAAACTTTGGATGAAATGCCCGAAATAAAAACTTATCAAATTACCGAATATATCGATGATTTCCATCCCTATAAACGTGATCCTAAAACCTTGGCGCGTCCATGGGCTATACCCGGGACACCCGGTCTGGAACATGTAATTGGAGGTTTGGAAAAAGATAAAATAGAAGGCACCGTATCACAAGATCCGCTCAACCATGAAGAGATGGTCAAATTACGTGCCGAAAAAGTGCGTAAAGTCAAAGACTTTATTCCCCCTCTTGAAACAGAATTTGATCAAGAAGGCGATTTGTTAGTTGTAGGCTGGGGCGGCACTTACGGTAGTTTAAAAACCGCTGTTAAGAGATATCGTGAAGAAAATCCCGAACATAAAGTGGGATTGGCACATTTCTCTTATATCAACCCCTTACCTCATGGTGTGGCTGATACTTTCTCAAAATTTAAACATATTATTGTTCCCGAATTAAATATGGGGCAATTTGCCGATTTATTGCGTATGAACTATCCGCAATTTGAATATAACAAATACGATAAAGTGCAAGGTTTACCTCTTGGATCGGAAGAACTTATTAAAGAATTTAAAAAACTTATTAAAGGCTAAAAATCATGACTACAAATATCAAATATACATTTAAAGATTTTGCCAGTGACCAAGACGTCAGATGGTGTCCGGGCTGTGACGATTATGTCATCTTAAGATCTATTCAAAAAGCCTTACCCGAAATAGGTAAGAAAAAGGAAGATATTGTGTTTATTTCCGGTATCGGTTGTTCATCACGTTTTCCTTATTATATGGATAATTACGGCATTCATGGCATTCATGGACGTGCCGCTGCTATTGCCACCGGCACCAAATTAGCCAATCCTAATCTCAGTGTTTGGGTAGCCTCCGGCGACGGGGATTCTATGGCTATCGGCGGCAATCATTTTATCCATGCCATTCGTCGAAATATTGATTTGAATTATATTTTATTTAATAACGAAATCTACGGTTTAACCAAAGGACAATTTTCACCCACTTCTTTATTGGGACAAAAAACAAAATCATCGCCTTACGGTAATGTGCAAGCACCCTTTAATCCGGGAGAATTGGCTATAGGTGCCCAAGCAAAATTCTTTGCCAGAGCAGCCGGTAACGATTCCAAACTCCAGACCAAATTATATATTGAAGCTGATAAACATAAAGGTTTGTCATTGGTTGAAATTTTACAAAACTGTGTAATCTTTAACGACGGTGCTTATAAAGATATCGCTGATAAATCGGTTAAAGAAGATGCCCAATTGGTTGTTGAACATGGCAAACCAATGATATTCGGTAAAGAAAAAAATAAAGGTTTGGTCTTGGACGGTATGAAACTTAAAGTGGTTACTATTGGTGAAGACGGCATTACCGAAGACGATATCTTGGTTCATGATGCCAAAGAAAAAGATCCCACACTGCATTTGGCTTTAATCAATATGAAAGCTCCTGTTGTAATGGGAGTTATCAGAGCGGTTGAAGATGAAACTTTGGAAGAAAGAGAAGCTAAAGTTACCGCTTATGCCAAAGAAATCAATCCTGTTAAGAGTTTTGAAGAACTGCTCTTTTCTGGACAAACTTATGAAGTGGAGTAAATTATTTTAACACCAATTTAAAAAGGAGACTGCCTCAAAAGGCAGTTTCTTTTTTTATAAAAATTGATTCAAAATGTTCTGCTACAATGATGTATATTTTATACCAAATTGATTTATAAAATAATCAAAATATTTTGTCCCGATGCTTCGGGATTTGGTTTGGTCAAGGAGAACAACACAGTAGTAACCACAGCTTACAGATGAGTATTTTCAACGATGAGAAAGCCAAAAAAACAAAATGCCGGGTTATTTTGTATCTCGTTTTGGTATTATATAATTTTTGAAAAATACTATTAAAGCAACCGTCATATTGCATCAAATAAGCCCGCGAAACTATACGGGCATTTGATTCTTAGCACTGCTGCCGGTTCTGCGTTAGGGATAGCAGTGGCAGCTTGTGAGCTTTGCGAACAACTATAACGGATAGCCCGACCCTGAGGATTTGGCGGCGGATAACAGGGAAGGGGAACGCCCTGATAAAAGTAATAATGTCTTGTGGTGAAAATTGCAGCTTTTTTTGTATTTTAGCTTTCTTAATAAAAAAGATTTTGGCAAAAAAAGTAACCCC
>JAMOMQ010000144.1 GCA_027066995.1 Flavobacteriales bacterium | reverse complement strand
TAGTGTAAAAAGCTTTAATAGTAAAAATTACCCCGATTTTTTCTTTACTTTTCAAAAACATGCATAAAATTAGATTGTATTTGTAACTGTAAATCAGATACTTTTAGTGACAATAAAGATGCTGCCGTTTCGTATATCTCATTGATACTGTTTTGAGCCATGTCCGTTTCAAGAAAAAATCTGTTTAAAGGTAAACTTTTCAAAGCTTCTTGATTGGTTTTACTTCGTAAAATACCTGCCCCAAAAGACAAATAAAAACCGGCATTAATCATTTGTAAAGCTAATTCTTTATTTTTAGTATAGCCATGAATAATCCAAGGCATTAGCGGTTGATACTGCTTTTTTAAATGCAACAGTTTATCATAACATTTGACACAATGTATGATTAAAGGTTTTCTATGCTTTTCGGCTAAATGAATTTGTGCTGTAAAAACCCTTTCTTGTAATTCAAGTGCATATTTTTCCGTTGATTGCGGCAAGGCATCCATACCGCATTCACCTATAGCTAAACAGTTGGGATTTGATATGTTCTTATTCACAATACCCAAATAAGCACTATTGAGATACCAAGGATGCACGCCTATTGAAAAAAATTGATTTTCAGGCAACTTATCACGACCGGCAATGACATTATAAATACTAAAAACGCCATCAGTATTTGTTTTTTGGTGGGTATGTATATCAATATATATCATTTTCCGGTTTTAATTTGGCAAAAATAAATTCATCTACAAAGATACCATTTTTATAAACGGCTTGTTTAAGCGTAGCTTCTTGGCGGTAAAGATTTTTTAATAAAACTTTTTGTGATGCTACATTAAAAGCAAATACCCGGGCAAAAATGCGATTGACATTCAAATGTTCAAAAACCCATTGCGTCATTAGTTTAACCGCTTGTGTGGCAATACCTTTGTTCCAGTAAGCTTGCCCAATCCAATAACCTATTTCAACAGATTTTCGATGCACATCGGTTTGAGGTTTTACACCTATAACGCCACAAAAATCGTTTTTATAAAGAATGGCAAAATTAATACCGGCTTTACTTTCTATTGATAAATTGATAAAATAAACGGCATCAGTTTCGGTATAAGGATACGGCATATTATCACGCATATTATCCCAAAGCGATTTTTGATTGAGCATCAAAGCCATCTTAGAAGCATCACTATGTTGTAAAGTCCTTAATTTTACCATTACTAAATGAATAATACCAAATGTGGGGTATTAAATTTTAAAAAAAATCCCGAGTATAACCCGGGATCTTGATTAAAATTAGTATATTAAACCGTTTAATCTAACCATTGGGTAAAGAAATCCATCATGGCTTCTTTTAAATCGTAATGCAAACGGATATAAGTACGCATTTCATCTCTCAGAGGAATTTGTTCACGATACAAACGACCGTCTAAAGGCTCGTTGATATCTGCGGTTTTTAAATTCAAACGTTTTTGTTTGATTTTATGCAATAAATCGGAAATAACTTTTCTTTCTCTTAATATTTTGTTTTGAAAGCTTTCCAAATCTACCAAAGCTTGTTTATCTAAATTTTTACGGGCAGCTACCTCATCTAATTTTTCTTGAAAAGTATCCATTTCATCTCTGTGAAATTTCAATTCCCGTTTCCAAGTATCCAAGTTGAACTCCAAGTCACTCAGATAATTTACTTTTTGCTCCATAATTCCAAGTTTTTTTATAATTATTTTGTGCGTATAAAGTTATAACATTTTTCTTAAAATGAAAAAAAATTATTTTCCGACTTTGAGCAGTTCCACTTCAAAGATTAAATCGGAATTTGGTGGAATAACCCCACCGGCTCCCCGTTCTCCATAACCCAGATACGGCGGTATAAATAATATGGCTTTGCTACCTTCTTTAAGTTGCATTATGCCTTTGTCCCAACCGGCAATTACACGACCTTTACCAACTTGAAAACGAATGGGTTGGCGTCCTTTTGACGAATCAAATTTGGTGCCATCGGGCAAATAGCCGGTATAATCGACTTGCACCCACTCACCTGCTTTTGGTTTGGGGCCGGTTCCTTCTTTTTCTATCAAAATTTTTAAACCCGAAGGATCGGCCTTAGCTTGTTCTTTTTTAGCAGCCAATTCTGCCGCTAATTTCTTTTTGGCTTCTACCTTTTTTTGTTCCTTGGCGACCTTTTCTTTCATATAGTCATTAAAAACCTTTACGGCATCAAATGATTTAGCAGCTTTGCCTTTTCTTATAATAGTCACTTTTTTTATGGTATCTCCCTTTCTGATTTTTTGTTCCACATCAAAACCTTTAACCGTATAACCGAAAACACTGTATTTGCCGTCTAAAAACGGGGTGTCGGCCAAAGTGATAAAGAATTGACTCCCATTGGTGTCGGGCTGTGGTTCACGCGCCATAGAAAGAGCACCTTTGGTATGTTTTAAATCGGATATTTCATTTTTAAACTGATAACCGGGGCCACCTTGTCCGTTACCTAAAGGATCACCACCTTGAATAACAAAATCATTTTTATCTCCTGTGGCTTTACTTACAACTCTGTGAAAGGTCAACCCATCATAAAAACGTTTACCTTTGTATTCATCCTTTACATACGGATTGGTTCCTTCGGCTAAAGTTACAAAATTAGCCACCGTTACAGGGGCTTTGTCGGGACGTAATTGTAACAAAATATCACCTTTATCCGTTTGCAGTTCGGCATACAAACCTTCTTTTAAATCCGGATATTTAGATGATTTGCAAGCTGTTAAACTCAAAATGAGTGCTAATAACATTAGACTGATTTGTTTCATAATTATTCTGTTTTTTGTTTTTCTATTTTCAATATTTTTATTTTGACTTTCAAAGGAATATTGGTGCCGATACGACGTTCGTCGCCATGCACACCGTAAGCGGCATTGGAAGGAAATAAAAACCAAGCCGATTCACCTTCTTTTAACAATTTGACCCCTTCTCTAAATCCCCTGAAATAATTTTCGTGATCAACCCAATAAGACTTCTCCCCTATTTCGGAAGCACTATAAATAATTTGGTTGCTCAAATCTCTGATTTCATAATTCAACCAAACTTTGTCTCCCGCTTTGGCTTTGGTACCTTGTTTAACCTGTTTTGTAAAGTAATACCAAAAGCCATGTCCGGAATCTATATAATGATGCAGGCTGTCCTGTTTTATCATTTTTTTTATATAGTTTTCTTCGCGCCTATTCAAAGCTTGGTTTTGACGCACTGACTTCATATCAACGCCTGACTTTTGATGTTGAATGGGTGCCCGCGCCGATTGGTTATTGTTTTTACAGCCCGTTAAAAGAATTATCAGTAAAAGAAACACAGCCTTTTTATCCATGAATTGGTTTTAAAGTTGAAATAAACTCGGGTAATTTTTCTAAAAACAATTGCACGGCTTCCGACAAGGTTGCATTGGTTCTACCACCTGCTGCATTGAGATGTCCGCCTCCATTGAAATATTTTTTAGCAAATTCGTTTGCCGGAAATTTTCCTTTGGAACGAAATGAAATTCGAACCCCTTCGTCGTCATTTTCCAAAAATAAAACGGCAAAATCAGCCTCTTTTAATGACAAGCCGTAATTGACAAAACCTTCGGTGTCTCCTTTTTGGTAATTGTATTTTTGCAAATCGTCTTTTGACAAAGCAATGTATGAAGTCTTATATTGGGGTAAAAATACCAATTTGTGCAAAGCCTCACCTAATAAATGTAATTTGTCGAGTGAAAAAGAATCGTAAATTTTGATTTGTATCTCATTATGATTGATACCTTTTTTCATCAATTCGGCGGCAATACACATAGTATGCGGTGTGGTATTAGGAAATTTAAAAGAACCGGTATCGGTCATGATACCTGTATATAAATTGGTAGCCATGGCTTTATCAATCAAGTCTTTGCCTCCCAAATTGTCCATAAAATCATAAACCATTTCACTGGTAGAACTTTTGCCGGAATCGGAAAAAGTAAAAAGAGCATAATCTGCCGGTTCCAAATGATGGTCTATCATAACAAAAATCTTATCTGTCAATTGTTTTAAATAATTTCCTAAATCTTTTCCGGTGCGTGTCAAATCGTTAAAATCAAGGGTGAAAATGATATCCGATTGATTCAAAACCGGTTTTACGGCTTCTTTATCTTGCTCAAATATTTTAATTTGATCTGCTCCCGGCAACCATTTTAAATAGGCGGGAACTTCATTAGGTGAAATCAAAGTAACGTCCAAGCCTTTTTTTTGTAAAAACGATTGTAATGCCAATCCCGCTCCTATAGCGTCACCATCAGGATTACGATGTATGACAATACTGATTTTATTTATTTGAGATAAAAGTTTTTGTAATGCTTTTAAGGAATCCGACATAATTATTACTTCATTAAGCTACAAAAATACTAAAATAAAAGGAATTTACAGGGAAAGATTTTACTACTTAAATTTATACCTTAGTCCCGAAAGCATATCAATTGGTCCTGTATGAACAACTGATAGCATCTAAATACAATTCCGAAACGAGTTGGGGATTATTCGAAGTGACTTCTCGATACATCCCGAATCGCTTCGCTCTCGGGACACTCGTGATAGTTTTAAAAAACTAGAAGTGACAAAAGTTCACCCTACACTGCTATTTATTACATAAAAATAATTAATAAAATTAAAGTTGTTAAAAGAAATTTCTCTATATAAACTTTAATTTTTTTATTATACAAATATAAAGGAAGTGACAGGCTGTTATACATAAACTTCTAAATAAATATTTAACACGTAGCTCGGTTCAAAACAAATAACAAGTGCTTTTATGAGTTAGAAAAATTAGTATATTTGCCAAAAATAAAAAAGATAACACATGTCAGGAAACATTACATTTACCATGATCAAACCCGATGCGGTTGAAAACGGCCATATCGGTGCTATTTTAGACAAAATAAATCAAGCCGGTTTTAAAATTGTGGCTATGAAAATGACCCAATTATCCAAAAGAGATGCAGAGCAATTTTATGCTATTCATAAAGAGCGTCCTTTCTTTGACGAATTGGTGGCTTTTATGACCCGCGGTCCTATTGTAGCTGCCGTTTTACAGAAAGAAAATGCCGTTGAAGATTTTCGTTCGTTTATAGGCTCTACCAATCCTGCCGAAGCGGCACCGGGCACTATTCGTAATTTGTATGCCACTTCAATAGGTGAAAATGCCATTCATGGATCCGATAGCGATGAAAACGCTTTGATTGAAGCGGCTTTTCATTTTGCCGGTCGTGAAATTTTTTAAATATTAAGAAATGATAATTTTTAACGAGGCTGTCTCAAAAGATTGAAATATCTGTCATTCCGAACAAAGTGAGGAATCTCATGTCTAATAATCAACAACTTATATTTTCATTATTTTATGAATTGTTTATGAAAAACCCTTTTGAGACAGCTTCGTGTTTTATTATAAGGATGAAAAAAACTGCCGGTAGCGCTTTATAAAATCATTTTTATAGGTAGGTGTAATTTTAAAATCTTTACCTGCCACCAATATTTTAGCACCATTAATAATACCTTCAATATAATTAATATTAATGATTGTTTTTATATTTATTCTTACAAAAAATTCGGGTAATTTTTCATATAAATCGGTCAAAGATATTTTTAAAAACAATCGCTCTCCTGTTTTTGTCCACAACCATATGTAATTAGCTTGCAAATTTTCTTTTACACCATCATTATTGATATAATCATCTAAAGAAAAGTAGATAATATCTTCAAAATCAACCGGTTTTCTTGAAACCTGATTCAGTCCCATTATTTTAATATTGTCTAAATAATCGACAAGTGCTTCCATACCCTTAGAGGCTTTTTTAGCATGTTCGGGTTCTTGTGCCAAAGTAGTATAAATAGCCCGTAGTATTTCTTTAAAATCATTTTGTGCAACGGCCTTAGTGATATAATCTTTATGTTTGGTCTGCAAAGCTTGATAAAAAGCATAATCGGAATCTAACTCAGTAACATAAATAAAGGGGATTTTATATTGTTCGTATAAAATCTTGCCCAAATCTATGCCGGTTTGTTCGCCTTCCAAATTGATGTCTAAAAGTGCTAAATCGGGGCGCTTATTATGAATATGGTTTAAGGCTTCGGCAACACTCGGCGCAAAGGGGGCAATACTAAAATTTTCTTTGCTTAATTTGTTCTTTAACCGGTCATAAAAAAGTTTGTTGTCTTCAACAATAAGCAAGTGTCTTTGTTTCATTATAAGTTGATTAATTAATCAATTAGGTTTCAAAAATAACAATTTTATTTATTATTTACAGGAATACGAATTACAAACTGCAAACCTTTTTCATTTTTTACAACAATATTACCTTTTAATTGTGTTATCAATGACTTTATCATTTTTAATCCGTATGAATTGGTTGTTTCAAAATTGATATATTCCGGAAAACCCTTGCCGTTATCTTGTAATGTCAATACAATTTGATCCTTATTTTTATGTGCAACTATTTCAATAACCGGCTGTTTTATACCATCAAAAGCATATTTGATAGAGTTGGTAATAAACTCATTGATAATCAAACCAAGTGGATAGGCTTGTTTAAAATTTATGTGAATATCCGGCGCTACCCTGTTAATAATACTTAAATTACTGTTGGCAATAGCTTTTCGCGAAAACTCAATAACCCTTTCGGTATAGTCCCGCAGGGGTATATTTACATCGGGCTTATTGGTTTGCAATAACAAATGCAAATTTTTGATACTCATTATTTTAGATTGAAGTTCTTGTAACTGTATTTTTAATTTTTCATCATGAGTTGTATCTATAATTTGTTCTATAAAAATCATACTAATTAAATCCAAGTTATTTTTAGTGCGGTGGTGCATTTCCAGGTAAATAGTCTCTATCAACCGGTTTTGATGTAAGAGTTGTTTGTTTTTTTCATGTATAATTTGATGTTGTTTTTTTATTTTTCTAAACTGCAACAATAACAATAACGAAACAAGCAATACTGTTGTTAAAACAATGGTCAAAGCACGATTTCTTATTTTTTTTTGCACCAATTCTTGTTCTTGTTGTTTAAGTTGTTCTTCTTTTCGGTGGCTTTCGTACCGGATTAATGCAGTTTGCTCTTTGGCTTTTAATTTTACAAAATGCAAACTATCTTTTAAATGGATATACTTTTTAAAATAAGAAACTGCATGCAAACTATCAAGCCCTGCCAACATTACCAAGCTTTCTAAACGGCTTTCGGGAATATTTTTCCGTTTAGCTAATAAATAGGCTTTTTGCGCATAAATATGTGCAGTGTCCAGCTGCCGGGTTTGCTTATAGTAACGCGCATAGTTTAAATAACTCATAATCAGTCC
>JAMOMQ010000143.1 GCA_027066995.1 Flavobacteriales bacterium | reverse complement strand
TGAAGCACAACACCTGTATAACCGAAACTCTAACCAATTTTATTGCTGCTATATCCTATTTGTCAAAACTATTTTCTACTATTAATAAAATAATAGAAGCAATTTTTCCATTAAAAATTTCAATTATTTCGTGTCGTTTTCGTTGTCAAATTTATTGGATTTTAAGATAATATCCAAAGGATTTTTAATCTTTTTATTCGACACGTTAATCACATGGGTGTATATTTCGGTCGTTTTACTGCTGTCATGTCCCAGCATGATTTGTATGTTGCGCAAATTCTCGCCGTTCTCCAACAAATGCGTGGCAAAACTGTGCCGTAATGTATGAGGTGTGGCCCACGGATTGACACCGGTGGCTTCACGGGCTTTCCTAAAAATGGCTTGCACACTTTTGGCACTGTATTTACCGCCGTCTTGCCCTTCAAATAACCAATATGAAGGCTTGTATTTCTTAAAATATTCGCGCAGTAAAATCAACAAGTTTTCCGACAAAACCGTATGCCTGTCTTTCTTGCCTTTTCCACCTTTTATATAAACAAATCCTTCGTCCGAATGGATGTCCTTGATTCGCAAATTCAACAATTCACTCACTCGTAATCCGCAACTGTAAATGGTGTATAAAATAGCTTTGTGTTTCAAGTTTTTGGGATAATTAATCAACTTCAATACTTCTTCCTGACTCATTACATTAGGCAAACTTTTCCGTTTTTTAGGACGTTGAATCTGATAATATTCTCGCGGCATCCCTAATACCTGTTCGTAATAAAATTTAATGGCATTAATGGCCATATTTTGCTGACTTTCACCTATTTTGTATTTGTCAACCAAATAAAATATGTAACTCTCAATCTTTTCTTTATCAAGCTTTTTCAAGTCAAAATTTTCAAAATATTTTAAAAATCCGGTCAACTCGTGTTTGTAGTTTCGCAACGTGTGTTCACTATAACCTTTCAATACCAATTTTTGATGCATCTTGGCCAATTCTTCCATCGATTTCGTATTAAGAGTGATCGATGGCCGTTGCGGTATGCTGTTTTGATCGACAATTTCATACTTTCCGGCAAACAATTTTTGTAACAAATTAAAATTCTCAGGCGTATAAGGAATACTCCACAATTTTTGATTTTTATGATACCATCGTCCTTCAATTTTCTTTAGCATCTCCCGTTCTTCTTTCATATCATAGGGGATGCTTACTTTTATACGTTTAGCCTGTCTAACCGGTTTGTAGATCAAAATTTTCATAACCAATCTTTAAATTAATAAATATTTATGTATACAAAACTAACAATTTCTTTAACCAAAATAAAAAGAGAATGAAAAATAAACGACTACAAACGTTTTTAACCGTTACTAACCGTTATTAACGGTTAAAAACACTTCTATCAACCAACAAACTGACACCCAATACAATGCATTTTAAATAAAATACGTATTTTTACCATTATAAAATATTTTTAAACTAAAATAATTGTATGATTAATTTTGTTTAAACTAAATAATTTTAACCATAACTTTTTTAGACAATGCTAAAACTAACAATAATTTATCTAAAAAGTTGTAAATAATGATTTGTAAATAATCTTTAATTTTCAATTATAAATTGTTGAGCTAAATATTTATTTTATACTAAATTCGAATAGAGCAGGAGAGAAGTGTGAAGGGTATTTTTGACAGAATTTATTTATGATAAACCTTAAAACTAAAGACATGACTAACTCAAACCGGACTTGTAAACAATGCGGAAAACCATTATTAGGAAGAGCAGACAAACAATTTTGTTCCATCCGTTGCAAGAATATTTATCATATACAATTGCGAAAAAATACCGATAAGGCTGTTACTAATATCAATAAAATTTTGCATCGCAACCGTAGTATTTTACACGAATTGATGCACGAACGAAAAAGTCAAATCAAAATTAACAGGCGGATTTTAGACAACAAAAAATTTAATTACAAATACCACACCCATTTTCATGTCAATTCCAAAGGCAAAACCTATTATTATGTTTACGATTATGCGTGGATGAGTTTTTCCGATGACGAAATTCTGATTCGTAAAGTTAACCGTTCCGGTTTTTAGTTTTTATTTTAGGGCTTGCTGAAAAGCTCGGAAGTGCAATAGATTTTTAATTTGTGAATTGCAGATGTATATAGATACTTCAAAATGAACAAGTTGAAAAGATGTTGTGCTTCCGAGCAGCAGAAATATTAAATTTACGCGTTTTACAAGTGTAAGTAATTTTAAGCTTTTATGTGAAAAATCATGCATTTCTCATCGAACACCCGATTATATTATATTGAAATTCAACATTTAAGCATTTTTCAGCAAGCCCTATTTTAACGAGTTTTTTTGTATTAATACTTTTCCCGTTAAAGAAACAAATTCGGGGCTTCTGCAAAGCAGAAACCCCGAATTTTATATAAAATCCAATTTACTTATTAAATTTAAAAAAGATAAGAACTTCATTATTCTCTTCAAACATCCGTTATCGGTCACGAATCAAAGCACCGGCTTTAGTAGGAAATTGTCATTCACAGTTATGATCAACTTTCACCTCGCACTTTCTCCTTGTTCCTTGTCCCTTGTCCCTTTCTCCTTATCCTATTGCCCGTGTACATTTCTCGATACAATCCCAATAACTCACCCCGAGACCTCGGGAGACACTACATTTGACTTCGGACTTCCGTCATCCGACATCCATCATCCGACATCCGTCACTTACTCAATCTTTCCCACCATTTTTTCAGGCACTACATATTTATCAAATTCCTCTTCCGTCAAAATACCCAATTTCACTGCTTCCTCTTTCAAGGTTGTTCCGTTTTTATGAGCCGTTTTAGCGATTAGAGCCGCTTTTTCATAGCCGATATACGGATTAAGTGCCGTAACCAACATCAACGAGTTGTTCAACAATTCTTCTATGCGTTTATAATTAGGCTCAATACCTTTAACCAACTTGTCAGTAAACGACACCGCAGCATCCGCCAACAAGTCAGCCGATTGCAAAGCATTGTAAATCATCATCGGTTTAAATACGTTCAACTCATAATGTCCTTGTGTGCCACCTATGGTGATTGCCACATCGTTACCCATCACTTGAGCCGCTACCATTGTAATGGCTTCCGCCTGTGTCGGATTCACTTTTCCCGGCATAATGGACGAGCCCGGTTCATTAGCCGGTATAATAATTTCACCGATTCCCGAACGCGGGCCCGATGCCAACAAGCGAATATCATTGGCTATTTTATTGATAGATACCGCTATTTGTTTCAAAGCGCCGTGTGTCTCCACAATAGCATCGTGAGCAGCCAAAGCCTCAAATTTGTTTTCGGCCGTTTTCAGCGGAAGTCCCGAAAACTCGGCAATATATTTGGCCACCGTTTCCGCATAACCTTCCGGCGTATTGATTCCTGTTCCTACGGCGGTTCCTCCCAATGCCAATTCGCTCAAGTGAGCCAACGTGTTTTTCAAGGCACGAATACCGTGATCCAGTTGCGATACATAGCCCGAAAATTCCTGTCCCAAGGTGAGGGGAGTAGCATCCATCAAGTGGGTGCGACCTATTTTCACCACTTTCATAAAGGCTTTCGACTTTTTAGCCAATTCGTCGCGCATATATTCCAAAGCAGGAATCGTTTTCTCCACTATTTTTTTATACAAAGCAATGTGCATAGCCGTCGGAAAAGTATCGTTAGACGATTGCGATTTATTCACATCGTCATTCGGGTGAATATATTTATCGCCTTCGCCCAATTTATTGCCCATCAACACATGTGCACGGTTCGACACCACTTCGTTAAAATTCATATTACTTTGCGTTCCCGATCCCGTTTGCCAGATCACCAGTGGAAACTGATCGTAGAGTTTTCCTTCCAATACTTCGTCGGCCACTTGCGCTATCAAGTCGCGTTTATCTTTGGGCAACACGCCCAATTCGTGGTTCGTATAAGCCGCAGCTTTTTTCAAGATTGCAAACGCATCTATAATTTCGCGTGGCATAGAACCGGCAGGACCTATTTTAAAATTGTTTCGTGAGCGTTCCGTTTGTGCACCCCAATATTTATCGGCGGGCACTTTTACTTCGCCTATGGTATCGTGTTCTATTCTGTATTTCATAGCAAAATTTTTTTAGTTTATAACAAAAATAAACTCTTTTAAACTAAAATTTGCACTTAATTGTCAGTTTTTATCAATTTTTATTGTCTTTGGGCGTGCCCTTTCCGGAGCTAAAGCCAGCTGCTTCGGTCGGGTGTTTCATTTTAGTTGCGGGCTGTTTGTGGCGTTTCACAAGCATTTCCACGAGCTTCCTTCGGTCGCTGTGTCTCTGCTGTTCAAATAGCCCCAAACAGCCCGCAAGCTACCATTACACCCCCTCACGCAGGGTATAGCTGCATATGGCACGGTGTATAAATTTGAAACTGTTATTATCATTGACATTAAAAAAAATGAAGTTGTCCCAAAAGCGATTTATTCAAATTATGACAAAAAGCAAATTGTTAAGTTGCTGATTTTCAAGTTAAAGATGCCTTATATTTGCTCAAAATAACAGATAATTTATTCTTTTGAAACAGCCTCATTTTTTTCTATCAAATAAGCATCTATAGGTTTATCGTTGATAAAAACATTTATTAAGGCAGCTTGCCCTTTATATATTGATACGGTTGCATAAGAATGCAAGGCTGGAGTAGTTAGTTGTCTGTAAACTTTTTCTGCTTTCGGCGCTTTGTGTTCTTGCATATAAAATTTGGTGAACGGATAGGTCAAAATAAGATTGGATCGCTCCGGATGGTAATCATAATAAGCGATTGGAACCTCTAAATAGTAGTCGGTATGTGCCGGTGGGTTTTTATATACATTCTCTATTTGAGCATAACCGTCTTTGTCTGCCAAATAAGTTACATATACGGTTTTAATAGTTTTAAAAGTGCTGTCTCGTTTTGGAAAACGCGTGAGTTTGGTATCAAAATTCAAACGTATATATTTACCGCGAAACGGATCGTTAGGGTCAATAGGAGCCGTTTTAAACCGGTATATTTTACCTTGTGACAATACTTTTTCTTTGTCCCAAATCATTTTAAAGGGCACCACAATTTGTATTAGGACCACCAATATAAAAACAGGAATAATATATTTTTTTAAACGCATTGTTTTTGTTTTTTAAGCAGTCTGTAATTGGCTACAAAAAAACCGGCGCCAACCAGTAAAAATAATAAGCCACGGGTCGTAAAGCTCATTTTTACATCAAAAAAACGACTGATAATCAGGCTGCTGATTAATATTAGGCCAAAATTGGCATGCCATAAGGATTGTAATTTTTGTCCTTTTAAAATATAATAAATCCCTAAAAATAAAACGCTTAGGTTAATCAATATAAAAGGGATAACCGGATTAATATAGCCGGCTAAATAATTTAAGCTTATCCATATAAACATATATGCAAACACCTGTATTTTTTGTGATTTTTTCCTTAAAAAAAATAGCAAAGCCCCGGCTGTAAGCAATAAAAGTAAAGTAATGACATAAGCGAGTGAATTTAAACTGTCTGTTACAGAATTTTTTATAATTTGTTGCCAAATGGTTTTAAATGATAGAAAAATCAATAATAATGAAGCCCCCAAAATACCGGTTAATTTATAGGCATTTTTGTATAATTTCTGTCCGGAAAAATAAGAACGATTGCTAATCATGTAAAAGATGCTGAACAAAGTTGCATAACCTAAAAAAATCAAATGTGATTGATTATGATAATAGTGATAAAAATTAAACAGTATCGTCAGGGTTAGAAACCAATGCATAAAACTTAAGGCATTTTGGTCTTTTTGTTTCCGAATTAAATAAATATAGTAGGGAAGTATTAATAAAAAAAGACCGCTAAATGCATAAATATTAGCTGTTGAATGCCAAAAGTTTATGCGTAAACCATAAATAAAAACACCGATAATGTATAAGATTGCCGTTAATGAAGACCGCATTAGATAAATAACGGGTAATGCCAATAACAGCCATGTTATTAAAAAACGATTAAAGTCCCCCGAAATATGATAAATTTGTGCAATTAAAGATATGCTGGCACCTATCATTAATGTCCAAAATACGGCAGTAGTTTCTAACCAAGTTTTTTGATGATATTTTTTAACAATTGCATAAAGCGCTAAAACTTGTCCGGTAACCAAAAGTAAAATAGCCAAGCCGGTTTTAATGGTTTTGGGCAGGTAATCCCAGTTGTGTGCCAATATCAAAATAATGCCCAAGCCTACCAATAAAGTGCCTAAAACACCAAAAATCAAAATAACAAGCTGCGGACGGTGCAATTTTTCATTTTCAAAGAAAGCTTCAATTTGGCCGGCCGTTGCTTTGTCAATAATATTTGCCGCCAATAGTTTTTTAAGATCATTTTGGCTGATACTCATTTGGTGTATTTATCGTCTATTTGTTATGATTATCTTGCAAGGCAAATACTTTTTTGAGCAATGCGCTGGTGCGTTCATTAAAATCGGTGCGAATTTTTTGTTCTTCAACCGCAACTTTTTTAAAAACACCTTCCATAGCTTTTTGGGTAACATAGTCTGTTAAGTCGGGATTGACTTGGTTTACAAAAGGTATTTGGTTGTATTTGTTTATAATTTTTGTCCACACTTCATCGGCTTTGACCTTGTGTAATGATTTTTGCACTTGCGGACTAAATTTTTGATACAACTGTGCCGAAGTTTTTTGTTGTAAATAATCGGTGGCAGCGGTTTGTCCACCCAATAGAATATTTTTGGCATCGGCAAAACTCATGGTGGTAATGGCTTCTACAAAAATTGGCTTGGCTTCTTTTACAGCGTCCGAGGCAGCCCGGTTGAGCAAAAGCAGTCCTTGGTCTGCCAATTGTCCCATGCCTAAATCTCGTAAAGTTTTATCTACTTTTTGTAAGTCTTGGGGCAATAATATTTTGACCGTTTGATCTTTGTAAAATCCGTCAGGTGCCATTAGTTTGGTTACTTCTTTGTCTATACCTTTGTTTAAAGCTTCTTTTAAGCCTGAGGCAATTTGTTCATTGCTCAAACCTTCTTGTGGCAAGCTGTTTACAACTTGTTGCAGTTCTGAGCAGGCACTAATGTGTATGGTCAATATTATTAACAAGCTGAGTTTTACTATTTTCATAATTTGTTTTTTTGTAATGTAAAGATAATTAAAAATTGTGATAATGTTAATAATTTGTAGTTGCGTTTTATTTGCTTTTGTCATTTGATGACTTTGAAAGGGTGTGGTCTTTTTTTATGTTTGATTTTTGGTATTATTTCGGTTATGAATACAATAAATAAAAAAAGACTATCTGAAATATATTAGTCGCTTCTCCAAATTAAAAGGTTGAGAAGTTTCTTAATATATAACCACGAGTGATTAAACAGTAATAAATTTCTCGTCCCGATTAATTGGTCAAATGGAATAATTTTGGTTTTTTTCAGATAGTCTTAATATTTTATTGTAAACTAAGCTTTTTTCTTTTCAACCAATTCAATTACTCTGTCGGCTATTTTGTCTTGAATACCTTGATTGAGGTGACTGG
>JAMOMQ010000142.1 GCA_027066995.1 Flavobacteriales bacterium | reverse complement strand
GGTAAAAATATACCGGCTTCTTCTAAAATACCACTTTCACAAAAAATAGGCGCATTATAACGCACCGCCATAGCCACAGCGTCTGATGTGCGCGAATCTATAGCGTTTTCTATGCCGTCTTTTTCGGTTATTAACATGGCGTAAAATATGCCTTGATCAAACTTATTGATAATGACTTTTTTGAGATTGATACCATAATTGTCCATCAACGATTTCATCAAATCATGGGTTAAAGGTCTTTGTGGCACCAAATCTTTTTCCAAACCTATGGTGATAGAGTGTGCTTCTAATCCCCCGATAACAATAGGTAATTTTTTATTGGTAACGGGTTCACTCAAAAACAAAACATAAGCACCTGACTGTGTTTCACTATATTGTATCCTGTCTACTTTTAATTCTATAAGGCTCATGTTTTAATTATTTTTAATAAAAACGAAATTACAAAATAAAAATTATTTGTAAAAATTCATTTCATCAATATATTGATAAACTTCCGGCGGCAACAACGGCCGGACATTTTTACCCGCTTTGATATCTTGCCGTATTTGTGTGGCTGACAATTCTATAATAGGTGCGTTAATCAAGTGCACCGCCGGGTGTTTTAAAATGATTTCCCGGGCTTTTTTTGAAGTCAAGCGGGGATAGACATAAATTTGATAATACTCTAATATATGTTCGTAATTTTTCCAACGGTGTAAACTGGCCAAATTGTCTTCGCCCATCAGTAAAACAAATTGGTGTGACGGATATTTCTCTTGTAAAACGGCTAATGTATTGACGGTATAATTGGGTTGCGGCAAATCAAATTCTATATTGGAAGCTTTGAGTTTCGGATAGTTTTCAGTCGCCAAACGCACCATCGTCAAGCGTTGCCAATGGTTGAGCAGACCGGCTTTTTGTTTATGTGGATTATGAGGCGTGACTATTAACCAAATTTCGTCCAAAGCGGTATGTTCCACAATATGATTGGCAATAATCAAATGCCCTATGTGAATAGGATTAAAACTACCGAAAAACAAGCCGGTTTTTTTCATCGTCTTTTCAGATTATTGTCGTGTTTCTTTCATTAAAACTTTAACCGCTTCACTGATGTAAGGGTCTTTTTTGATGCTTTTAATCCATTTGTCCCTTTTGGCTTTAAACACGGTGTCATTGGCTTTGGCTTTTAAGTCTTCGGGTAAAGATTTTATTTCAAAATCAGAATGGAATTTGGTCAAACTGTCAAAGCGTTTACTTATAGTTTCCGACTGCTTCAAGTCTTCAATATATTTATCGATATTCAAATATATTTTAGTATCTTTTTTATTATCTGCTATCCAGCGCGCTTTTTCTTTAATATATTTAAACAAAGGCATGCTGTCTATTCTGGCTTGCTCTTGCTTAACAATAATGTTTTTGTTATCAATGGTATAAGATTTATAATCGGCCGGATTTATTTTATCCCAAGGCAAAGAGGTAGGCTCGTCTTTTTCACGCACTTTTAAATACATATAATTGTCCGGTATTAAAATATCGGGCGTTACACCTTTGCGTTGGGTTGATCCGCCATTGATGCGGTAAAACTTTTTGGTTGTCCACTTTAAGGCACCCAAAGCACCAAATTCATCACCTTGCACGCGGTTGAGATCAATCAGATTTTGCACGGTTCCTTTACCATACGAATGACCGCCAACAATAATAGCCCGGTTATAGTCTTGCAAGGCCGCCGCCAATATTTCGGAAGCCGATGCCGATAGTTCATTGATTAAAACCACTACATTGCCGTCATACACCACACTTTTGTCCTTGTCTTTAAGTATATCAACATCGTCCTTTTTATCGCGCACCTGCACCACAGGCCCTTTATCTATAAAATAACCGGCAATATCAATAACCGTTGACAATGAACCCCCCCCATTGTTTCTCAAATCCAATATCACTCCTTTGACATTTTGAGCTTTGAGTTTTTCCAATTCTTTTTTGATATCGGTAGCCGCCGAACGCTGATTACGGTCGTTAAAGTTGATATAAAACTTGGGCAAATAAATATATCCGAATTTATTGTCTTTATTATTGATTATCAATGACTTTGCAAAAGTTTCTTCCAACTCGACCTTGTCACGCGTTATGGGAATGGTTTCTATACTGCCATCAACACGTTTAACAATGAGTTTGACAATAGTGCCTTTGGGCCCTTTGATAAGTTTAACCACTTTGGACAAACGCATACCCATAATATCGACCGGTTCGTCATCGCCTTGGCCTACTTTCTGAATCAGATCGCCAACTTTGAGTTTGCCTTCTTTCCAAGCCGGACCACCGGCTATAATTTCTATGATTTTGACATAATCACCTTCTTTTTGCAAACGGGCACCAATACCTTCAAATGACCCGGACATACTGGTGTCAAAACGCTCTTTACCTTGGGGACTAAAATAGTTGGTATGCGGATCGTTTTGCATGGTTGCAGCATTCATAAACATAGAAAAGTAATCCGACTCTTCCATGTCTTTGAGCATGTCAATATAAGTTTTAATGGTTTTTTTGGTGGCCTTTAAGGCTTCTTGCTCTATTTCTTTTCGGCTTTTGGGTTTAAAAGTGCTGTCCTTTTTTTGCTTTTGTTCTTGTTCTTTGATTTTGTCATAAACCCTAGACAATGTGTTGAATTTTAAATATTTACGCCAACGCTCTTTAAGTTCGTCTTTATTTTTTGCAGGTTTAATTTTTTTATAATCTATGTCCAAGATTTCATCTTTATCAAAGTCAAAACCTTGCTCCAAAACTTCATCAATATAGGTAATACTTTCTTTTTGCCGTTGTTGAATAAGTGCATAGGCTTTTTTATAAAAATCAACATTTCCCAAGCGCCATTCATCATCAATCAAATGCTTATAAGCTGACAATGTGTCAATATCGGCTTGTAAAAAATAACGTTTGGACGGATCTAAATCTTCTATAAATTGTTTAAAAACTTTTTCGGAAAATTGATCATCTATTTTTGCCGGGTGGTAGTGAGCATATTCTATCACACGGTTGACCCCTGTAACTATAGCGGTTTCTTTATCATCTGCCACTTGTTGTTGCCTAAAAGCAACAAAAAAACCGGCTACTATTACGACTAATAATATCAGCTTGTAATTCCTTTTCATAAATGTAAATATTTTATTCATTATACTTTTGTTTTGTGAAAAAATTATGCCACAAACACAGGAGACAAAGTTAAGGTTTTATTAAATATTAATGATAGACCTGATTCAGTATAGTCCATTTATCCTAATCACTCCTTCCGTTATTTATAACTTACTGTTACACAGCCTATTGTAATAGCACAACCAGAGAAATATATATTATTAATAATTGAAATTTTTTAATCGTTATGCTTTTTAATAGTCCTTTATAAAAAATAATAGATAAAACCGAATTGCATATTTTTTATATTAAAACTTTCACCGTCCAAATTCAAATCATTTTTCATCATAGGAGATAGCCCGTAATAAAATGTAAAATTCCAAGTGCCGTAACCGGCAGATAAATTCGCACCGAATTGCCAAGATTTTATGATATTTATTTTATTATAAGTTACATCCACTTTATTTGTTACAAAATTGGCTGACTTTTTATAAACGTATGAAGCTATTATACCGGCATATAAGCGCCAAAATTTATATTTTTCGGGAGTGCTACCGCGCCAACGTATTTCTAAAGGAATATCAATCTTGTTGACCTGAAAAGAATTGCTACGAAAACTTTCATTAATTAACAATTGATATTCAATATTACCGGTTTGTTCATCCACACTGATACGCAGATTTTGATAATAGTTTTCCCAAGATAGACCTAATCCCAAACCAAAACCGAAATTGCGACGCTCGTTAATAGGAATATCACGAATAAATCCTAATCTGACAGCATTTGAAAAACCGTTTTGGCTCATATTTTCCGGCAAATCTCTTAAAACAATATATGAAATACCAAAATACAATTGGTCTTCCAAATAATATGGGTCGGGGCGATACAAAGAATCTGCCGGTATTTCTTGTTGTGCAGTTGCCTGCAGTCCCGTTATGATAAATATAATAAACAACAATTGTTTCATCAAAATAATAATTTGAGGATAATATGTTACAAATCTAAACAAAAATACTTATTTTCGTTTATTAATATTTGGAACATTAGATTATGAATGGTATAAAATACAACCGAATTCTTTTAAAACTCAGCGGTGAGTCGTTGATGGGAAACAAATCTTACGGAATTGACCCCGATAAGGTAACCGATTTTGTGCAAGAAATAAAACAAATTTATGATTTGGGCATCGAAATCGGAATTGTTATTGGCGGCGGCAATATTTTTAGAGGATTGTCAGAAGCCGGCCGGCAAATGGATCGCACCCAAGGCGATTTTATGGGAATGCTGGCAACGGTTATCAACGGTATGGCTTTGCAAAGCGTTTTGTTACAAAACGGCATTGACACATTGTTGCTCAGTGGTTTAAAAATAGATAAAGTAGCCGAAGAAGTCAATCCGCTCAAAGCCAAAAAAGCACTGTCCGACGGCAAAACGGTTCTATTTGCCGGTGGCACCGGCAATCCGTTTTTTACCACAGATACCGGTGCGGTGCTGCGCGCCTTGGAAATAAATGCCGACGCCATTTTAAAAGGCACCCGCGTTGACGGTATTTATGATAAAGACCCCGAAAAATATAAAGATGCTGTCAAATTTGATAGAATTTCATACGAAGAAACCCTAAAAAAAGAACTCAAAATAATGGATGCAACCGCCTTTGCATTGGCCAAAGACAACCGTTTACCTATTGTGGTATTTGATATGAATACCAAAGGTAATCTCCTTAAAGTAATCAAAGGAGAAACTATTGGCACTATTGTAAATTAATAGAATTAAGTAGTTAGCCAACGAAATCCGATACTAAACAAAAACAAAAGAAACACCAGTAGTAATACCAGCCGGTGAATGGATACGGTATTATTTTTCATAATCAAATTATTTAGGTTAACACAACAAAATCTATAAATTTTGTTTTTTATAAACGGAGGCTGGGGTTAAATTATTATAGAGTTTTGAAAAAATTTTGGCTGTTAAGCTCTAAAATAGTAAGTTTGTTGAACTAAAATAAACCGCTATGAACAGTATCAAATTTAAACTCACCATACTTAACTTTTTAGAATTTTTTGTCTTTGGTGCCTGGTTATTATCCTTTGGTAAATATATGTTTGCCACTTTACATTTTAGCGGCACACAAATAGGCGCCGTTTTTATGACTTTGGGATTAGCTTCTTTGGTAATGCCTGGTATTATGGGGATTATAGCCGACAAATGGTTAGGCCCCAACAAACTGTTTGCTATTTTGCATATCTTGGGCGGAGTTTTATTATACTTTTTGGCCCAACAACATGACTTTAACGGTGTATATTTGTTTACATTGCTTTATTTAATGTTATACATGCCGACCATTGCCCTTGACAATACCATTTCTTATTGTATTTTAGAACGCAATCAATATGATGTGGTTAAAACCTTCCCGCCCATTAGAGTATGGGGCACTATAGGTTTTATATTGGCCACTTGGATTACAGACTGGTTTGGCTGGGGCATTAACGAAAATCAATTTTATTTTGCAGCAGTCGCTTCTATTGTGTTAGGACTTTATACCTTTACTTTACCCGACTGTCCGGTGGCACAAACCGGTGAAAAAAAATCTTTGGCACAAGCCTTGGGTTTAGATGCTTTTATCTTGTTCAAAGATAAAAAAATGGCTATTTTCTTTGTTTTTTCAATGCTGCTTGGCGCCGCTTTACAAATCACCAATATGTGGGGCGAAGCCTTTTTGCATGATTTTGGTAACAATCCTTTGTTTAAAGATACCATTATAGTAAAATATAACGGTTTTGTAATGTCTTTATCACAAATATCCGAAACTATTTTTATCCTGACCATTCCTTTCTTTTTAAAACGTTATGGTATTAAGAAAGTTATGATTATGAGCATGTTGGCATGGTTTTTACGCTTCGGCTTATTTGGCATCGGCAGTCCGATAGGGATTGGTGCCATAGCCATTATTTTATCCATGATTGTTTACGGTATGGCCTTTGACTTTTTCAATATTTCAGGTTCTTTGTTTGTTGAGCAGGAAACCGACCCTAAAATCAGAGCCTCGGCTCAGGGATTGTTTATGATTATGACCAACGGTTTAGGCGCTATGATAGGTGCTTACGGTAGTGGTTATATTATTGATTTGTTTACCAAAAACGGTGTAAGAGACTGGCAAAGCATTTGGTTTACCTTTGCCATATATGCTTTAATTATCGCCATATTATTTGCCGTTTTATTCAAATACAAACACGACCCTGAAAAAATTGGAGAAATCAAACATTAATAAATTTATATATTTGGAAATTATATAATTAACCATTCACTTTCAACTTTTAACTTTTAACTTATTTATGGGAAGAGCATTCGAATTTAGAAAAGCCAGAAAATTTAAACGTTGGGCCACCATGGCCAAGACCTTTACCAAAATAGGACGTGAAATATCCATGGCTGTTAAAGAAGGTGGTCCCAATCCGGAGACCAATGCACGCTTGCGCGCTGCCATTCAAAATGCCAAGGCTGCAAATATGCCCAAAGACAATGTTGAACGTGCCATAAAAAAAGCCTCTGACAAGGACACTGCCGGCTACAAAACCGTTTTGTTTGAAGGCTATGCACCACATGGTATTGCCCTGCTGGTCGAAACGGCTACAGATAATAACAATCGCACCGTAGGTAACGTCCGGAGTTATTTTAACAAATATAATGGCAATCTCGGCACGGCAGGCTCAGTGATTTTTATGTTTGACCATGTTTGTAATTTCCGTATCAATAAAGATAATGTAAGCGATTTGGAAGAACTGGAATTGGAACTTATCGATTTTAATGTAGAAGAAATTTTTGAAGACGAAGACGGTATTTTGATTTATGCCCCTTTTGAAGAATATGGCAATATTCAAAAATATTTGGAAGAAAATAAAATCGAAATCTTGTCATCGGGTTTTGAATATATACCGCAAGTCACTAAAAAACTGACGCCGGAGCAACAAGCCGATGTCGAAAAGTTATTGGAAAAAATGGAAGAAGACGAAGATGTGCAAAATGTTTATCATACTATGGATACATCCGAGTAAAAAATTTTTTTTCAAATGACAACCAAAAAGACCTTCGAAGCCATAATCGAAGGTCTTTTTTAATTTAGTTACAAGTTAAATAGCATTAAACTTTATTTACTTTTTTTATGGCCGTAGTAAAGGTGTCTAAATCGGCCTCATCAACAATCAAACCGACTGCCGTTTCATAAATAATATCCACATTTTTGGGTGGAAAACCTAAAGCTATAATGGCATTTTTAAGTATTCGTAATTCATTTTTGTCAATTTTGCCATCGGCATAAATTATTTTAGTGAGGTGATACAATTGTTCAATACGTTCATCATAATTATAGGTAGGTTCCAAACTGTATTTTTCATAATTCTTGATTATAAATTGTAAATCATCGGGGTCTAATAAACCGTATTGTCGCGCTACTTTGGCAATGATTTTCATTTCGTTTTCGTCCAATACACCATCTGCCAAAGACAATTTGATCAAAGTGGCTAAAACCGAAATACGGTTTCTAAATTCTGCGTTTTCGTATGCATCTATAATTCCCATAATTAGTTTTGTTTTAATTGTTGTTTATATGCCTCGTAAAAATACGAAATAGTTTCAATACCTTTTAAAAAATTAAATACCCCAAAATGTTCATTGGGTGAATGAATGGCATCGGAGTCCAAACCAAAGCCCATTAAGATGGATTTACTGCCGAGTTCTTTTTCAAACAAAGGAACTATGGGAATACTTCCACCCGAATAAATAGGCAAAGGCTCTTTGCCAAACGCTTTGTGCATGGCTTGAGCTGCCGCTTTATATCCGGGACTGTCCGTGGGTGTTACATACGGATGACCACCATGCAAGTTAGTCACTTTAACTTTAACGGCTTTGGGTGCCAGTTGTTTAAAATACTGTTCAAAAAGAACGGGAATTTCGTCAGGATCTTGATCCGGCACCAGCCGCATACTGATTTTGGCATAGGCTTTGGACGGAATGATGGTTTTGGCGCCTTCGCCGGTATAACCGCCCCAAATACCATTGACATCCAAAGTAGGACGTATGCTTTGACGTTCCAAAGTTGTATAACCGGCTTCGCCGTAAACATCGTCAATGCCCAAGGCTTTTTTATAAGCTTCCAAATCAAAAGGTGTTTGGGCTATGGCTGCCCGTTCTTCGGGAGATAATTCTTTGACCTTATCATAAAATCCGGGGATGGTTATTCGGTTGTTTTCATCGGTTAACCGGGCTATCATTTTGGTCAATATATTGATAGGATTGGCAACGGCGCCACCGTAAAGTCCCGAATGCAGGTCGCGATTGGGGCCGGTTACTTCCACTTCAACATAAGCCAAACCACGCAATCCGGTTGTTATGGCAGGCACATCATTGGCTACCATACCGGTGTCAGATATGATAATAACGTCATTTTTTAGTTTATCGTGGTTGCGGGCTACATACCAGGCTAAACTTGGCGAACCGACTTCTTCTTCTCCTTCAATCATAAATTTGACATTAATGGGCAACCGCTTGTTTTTGAGTAAGTATTCGACAGCTTTAAGGTGCATATACATTTGACCTTTGTCGTCGGATGCCCCGCGGGCATAAATGGCACCGTCGGGATGTATGTCTGTTTTTTTAATAACCGGCTCAAACGGATCCGACTCCCACAATTCAATGGGGTCTGCCGGTTGCACATCGTAGTGACCATATACCAAGACCGTCGGCAAAGCCGGGTCTATGATTTTTTCTCCGTAAACTATCGGATATCCGGGCGTCTCTTCTATTGACACATTGTCAAGACCTATTTTTAGCATTTGGTCTTTGATATATTTTGCGGCATTTTCAACATCTGTGGCAAAAGCCGGATCGGCGCTGACCGAAGGAATGCGCAATAGGTCAAAAAGTTCGTTTAATAAAATGTCTTTATTTTGATTTAAATACTGTTTAATATCTGATTCCATTACTTTTAATTTTGAAATAAAAATACAAAAAAAATCGATATTAAATGAATACCAAAATGACAGACAGGAAAGATTAGACTTCTTTTACACAGACCGTTTTTCTTTAATTACTTTGGTCTGCGATAAATAATCATGAAAGCCGCGTCTGGTAAAAAGATAAGAAATAGTATCAAAAGGAATCAATCTGTAAAATGTGCGGGCAGTAATATCCGTTATTTCCGGTTTGGTGCCGTTTGTATTTATCACTTTGGTATTGGTTATAAACTTACCAATGGTTTTTTGATATTTGGTTTCAAAAAAAATATAATAACCGAAATAAGTTCCGAAAATTATTATAAATGAAATCAATGTCTCTTCGGATTCCTTAACAGGCTGAAAGACAAGGCCTGCCAAAAAACTTATTAATATTACCATAAATTGCCATGCAAAGGTATCTATTAGCAAATGGACGAATCTAATGTCGGAACTTACACTGTCAGGTTTGGTCACCTTCTTATCAGCGCTAAAATGCTCAACATTTCTTTTTTTTAAATCATTAATATCAATTTGTCTGTTTTGCAGTTCCTGTTGGGCCGCTTCAATGGCTTCCGGTTGATATTTATGACTCTCTATACTAACTATTTTAACCAAAGCTTCGTCGCTTTGTTGTGCCATTATTTGGCTAAAATCATTTGGCATTTTTTTGAGAATTTATTACTGAACTTTTGCATGTTGATAATCAAGTAATGTTACTTCGGTATCCCGAGAGCGAAGCGATTCGGGACACTCAATATGACAAGCTTAGAATTTATCGTATATATTATGCATCAATTAATTATCACAACAAACAATTACTTGAGAAAGTTCGGTTTATTATTAAATTTAATTTTTCCAAGTATCACATATTCTAACTTATGAAAGCTTATACCGAACAGCCGCCACCTTCACAAGAATCGTAATCATCAATGTCCAATTCCAATTTGGCAAAATTAAAAACCGGTGCTTGTTCGGATTGTTGTTTAATTTTTGCCAATTCGTTACCCGAATTATCATTGATATTCATATAATACAAAGTTTTTAGTCCGTATTTGTAGGCTATACCATCGTGACGTATTAAATCTTTAACGGGCACTTTGTTGTTTTTGTATTTCGAAATATCATAATATTGGTTGGTACTGATACTTTGATCAATAAATTTTTGAAAAATGGCTATAAATTTTAAATAAGCTTCATTGTCAATATCCCATGCCAGTGTATAATTTTCTTCGTATTGACCAAAACCGGGGACTAATTGTTTTAAAGCGCCGTATTTACTCATTTTAGCAATCAATAGCTTTCTGACAGGGTCAATACCGGGAGTTGAGTTGGATACTACGCTACTACTGGCTGCCGGTGGTACGGCACTGAGCGCCGAGTTACGCAAGCCGTATTTTTTGACATCACGACGCAAACTGTCCCAGTCAAGCAACAAATCATTATCTACAATTTCATCTACAGCTTCGGCATAAGTATCAATAGGCATGATGCCGTCGGCATATTTGGTGCGTTCAAACAACTCGCAAGCACCTTTTTCTTTAGCCAGCTTATTGGAAGCTTTGATCAATCCGTATTGAAAACGTTCCATATAACGGTGAATGGTTTTACGACCGGCTTCACTGTCGTAACGCAAATTATTTTTGGCCAAGAAATGGAATACATCAGACACACCAATACCCAAACTGCGGCGTGCTTTGGTCGATTTTTCAGCTGCTATTACCGGATATTCCTGATAATCGATCAATTCGTCTAAAAACCGCACCAGTAATTCGGTCAAGCTGTCCAGTTCTTCAATGGATTCTATTTTACCCAAATTGATATTACTCAATATACACATGGCAATTTCACCGTCGGTTTTATTAACATCGGTAATAGGTTCGGTCGGCAAAGTTATTTCTTGACACAGATTAGACATATAAATATGGTCTTTAAACGAGCTGTGTTCGTTAACATGATCGGCATTTAAAATATAAATACGGCCGGTTTCGTAGCGCTCTTTTAACACATCAAGATAAAACTGGCGGGCATTGATTTTTTTCTTGCGTATGCGGTCATTTTTTTCATACATCTCATACAGCATCTTAAATTTTTCGTAGTCATTGCCGTAAAAAGCATCATACAAATCACGCACCTCTTCCATTGAAAACAAAGTGATATCTTGATTTTTTCGCACACGTTCTCTAAACAATTTGTTGACTGCTAAGGAATAGTCCATCCGGCGCACGCGATTTTCGTCATTACCTTTATTGTTTTTAAGCTGGATAAAAGTTTCAACTTCCCAGTGAAAAAACGGAAGTGTGGACGTAGAACTACCGCCACGAATAGCATTTTGGGTAAAACCTTTGGTGGTGGCTTCATACATTTTTAAAAACGGCACCAATCCGGTATGAATCACTTCACCGTTGCGGATATTAGCTCCCAAACCGCGAATACGACCAAAATTGAGTCCTATACCCGCACGGCTGGCAATATAATAACCTACAGCCGTATTGGATTGTAAAATAGATTCTAACGAATCGCCTACATCTATCAAACAGCAAGAGCTAAATTGCCGCAAAGGTGTACGCACACCGGACATAATGGGTGTGGGCAAACTGATTTTAAAAGTAGAAACCGCTTCATACAGGTCTAAAACATATTTTTTACGTTTGGCGCCTTTGTAGTTTTTAAACATAAACATGGCAATCAGCATAAAAGCTTCTTGCGGCGTTTCGTACAACTCAAAAGTATTGCGGTCTTGCAATAAATATTTATCAACCATTTGACGCAATCCGGCATAGGTAAACAAATTGTCTCTTTCGTGCTTTAATTTTTTTCCGAAATAAACCAACTCGCTTTGGGTATAAGCCTCTAAAATGGACTTGTCGTATACACCACGAAAAACATTGTTGCGTACAAAAAATTCGAAAGGAATAGGCTTATCTTGTTTAAAAACCTTTTTATACAAATCGCTAAGTAATAAACGTGCGGCCACGTATTGATAATCGGGATTTTCTTCCGAAATCAAATCGGCTGCCGATTTAATCATTATCTTTTGAATTTCGGAAGTGGTAATACCATCATAAAACTGGATTTTGGAATTGATTTCAATATCTGATACAGAGACATTTTGATAACCGTTGCAGGCCCACTCTACCATATCATGTATCATTTTCAAATCCAAAGGTGCAGAAGTGCCGTCACGCTTAATAACATTAATCGTTTGCATATATTCTGAGTTGTTTAGGTTAATAAAACTTTGGTTGACATTTTTTGCCAGTGACAAATTTAATATTTGAATTTACAGTTTTAACATTGACGTTAAAAAGTTATCAACATTTTATTAAAGTTTTTAAACTATTGAAAATAAGCGTGTTGTTATTTGTTTTTTCCTTAAATTTTTATTAAAAAGCTGAATATTAGAAGTTTAAAAACCAAAGCCTTATTTTAAGGTAGGCGCTTAAAAATTTAGCGTTGCGATTGTTAATTGTTGGTTATGCTAATCCTCTAACAAGTTGTCATTTTTGGTGTCGGGCAATTGTTTTTTGGCTTTGGCACCTAAAGTTTTGAGCTTTTCAACACGGCTAATCAAATTACCTTTGCCGGTATAGAGTTTATTCATAGCGGCAGTATAAGTTTGTTGGGCGCCGGCCAATTTATGTCCTACTTGTTCAAGATCGGTGATCAAACCGTGAAATTTGTCATACAAAGCGCCTGCTTGTGTAGCTATTTCCAGAGCATTTTTGCGTTGCTTTTCGTTGCGCCACATATTATCAACTATTTTGAGGGTGGCCAACAAGGTAGAGGGTGTCACCATAACAATATTGTGTTCAAAAGCATAATTGTACAACTCGGGCTCTTTTTTTAAGGCAACCGAAAATGCCGGTTCCACGGCTATAAACATCAAGATAAATTCGGGGGATTCGCCTTGCAACAATTCGTCATAAGATTTTTTGGCCAAACCGTTAATATGCGCTTTTAATGAATTGATGTGTTGCTTGAGATAAATTTCCTTTTGAACTTCGTCGTCTTCGTTGATATATCTTTCATAGGCGGTTAGAGATACTTTGGCATCGATGATGAGTTTCTTTTGGTCGGGCAGTTGAATGACCACATCGGGTTGAAGACGTTGCCGTTTGCTGTCTTCGGCGGCTTTATAACTTTGTTGCACAAAATATTCACGGTCTTTTTCGAGTCCCGATTTTTCCAACAGACGGTTTAAAATGGTTTCGCCCCATATACCTTGTGTTTTACTGTCTCCTTTTAATGCTCTTGTCAAGTTAAGCGCCTCTTGGCTTAAGCGGTTGTTGAGTTCTTGCAAGTTTTTGAGTTGTTCTTGCAAGGCTTGATGCCGGCCATGACTTTCTTTTTCGTTGTGCTCTACCTTTTCTTTAAAAGCTTTCATTGCTTCTTGAAAAGGGGTCAAAATCTGCTTCATGTTATCCTGGTTGAGCTCGGTAAATTTTTTAGATTTTTCTTCCAAGATCCGCTGAGCTAACAGTTCAAATTCTTTGCGCATCACAGCTTCTTTTTGCTTAAAATCCTCTTGTGCCGATTGCCATTTGTCTTCCCAGTGTTGCAGTTGTGATTTTAGTTGCTCAATTTGCTTATCCTTTTCGTTAAGTCGTGCTAAATAGGCTTTTTCCGTCTCATATTTATCATGTTCGTATTGCTGCTTATCGTGGGCCTGTTTTTTTTCAAAAGACAACTGTTGTTCATTTATTTGCCGTTCATAATCTTTGGTTGTTTGTTCCAATTGCGCTTTGGTTTCTTCCCACTGTTTTTGCGCCGTCATGTAGTGTTTTTGACGGCGTTGATATGTCCATAAATAACCTAATAAAAAACCAAAACCCAGGGCTATTGCCACAAAAATAATTACCAAAGTATTGTCCATATTATTAAAATAAAAATTATAAAACCAAAGATACGGCAAAATGTCTAATACCAAAACGACATACAAAATAGTCCAAAATATTTTATAAATCGATTTGGTACAAAATTAAAAAAGGCTTGACTTTACTCCCCTGTTTATTGTAATTTTGTCAAAAATAAAATTTATGAAAGCTTCTTTTGACCTCAGCATCTATCCGCTGCATAAAGATTTTGAAAAACCCATTAAAGATTTTATCCGTCAATTGCGGCAGTCGGGTTTTGAATTGATTGAAACGCCCTTAAGCACTCAAATTTACGGTGACTACACGGCTGTTATGAACTGGCTGACAGATCATCTGAACGATACCTTATTGCAAGAGGAACATTGTGTAGTTACTTTAAAAATACTAAAAGGCGATAGAAGTCACTACCGCCCTTTTAAAGATTAATAAATTTTATAATTATAATTTGGCACTGTAGATATATTCGGCCACAGCCTTTATTTGCTCGTCTTTAAAAGGCATTTTGGGCATATCCGAAAAGTTATCTATACCATCTTTATATATAGCATTTTTCTTATTCGGATTTTTGACAAAAGTTATAACCGCCTTGATAAATGCTTCTTTGGTTTTAAATTTTTTCAAATAAACCGCTTTAATTTTTTTCATATCCGGCGCCATTAATTCTTCGGAGGTATGACAAAAAGCACACTGACTTTTATAAAAGGCTTCCCCTGAAGTTGAAATGACGGTTAAATGAGCTTGTTGTCCGGTTAATTTTTTAGGGCTAAGATTTAAAGAAACAAATAATATAGCCCCCATCAAAAAGCCAAAGCTTGATAATTTTGTTTGCATAATTTAAAATGTTTGTGTTAGTGTTTTTAAAAAAAATTATAAAACAAAAATATAAAAAAATCTTTAATAAATAAAAAAACTTTATTTTTTAACATTTTAATTTTGATGTTTTAACATTTTTTAAACTTTTTTAAAACTTTGAAAAAACAACACCTTCAAAACAATAAGGCATTGATTATCAATTATAATCTTTCTTATTCTGTAAATTCAGAATTTAAAATGACAAATAATGCTTTCTTTTGAGTCAGCTTCAATAATATTTCAAAGACATAAAATTACAATTAGAGTTTATAAAATTATAATTTCAGTCCGTCTGTTTTGCTTATGCTGTTCCTCGGTGCAAGGTACATTATCCTTACAATGGTTTAGCAACTGCGATTCTCCCATTCCTTTTGCTTTAATACGTGTTCCTCTGATGCCGTGACCTATAAGATATCTTTTGATAGCATTGGCTCTTTTGATAGACAGTTTTAGATTATGAATGGCACTGCCTCTGGAGTCGGTATGATTTCTAATCTCAATTTTTATATTCGGATTGTTCTTCAAAAAAGTAACTAAATTATCTATTTGAGCTGCCATCTCAGGGCTTATGGTGGCTTTGGCATATTCAAAATCAACAGGGTGTAAATTTAGTATATGACATATATTCATGCCTTTTTTTAATTGTATCTTTACGTTTATTTTATCTTTCTCTGAGTTTTTGTTTGTTTTTACAGCAAGTTTATTAATACCCGGCTTTTTATTAATCTGATTTTTATTTTTAATAGCAGTGTTATTGTATATATATTCGGCTACCATGGCTATTTTTCCGGCATTACTAAACATTCCCTGCGGCATCACTTTATATTTTCCCGTATTATTTTTAATCAGACGATTTTCGTCGGTGGGGTTAATCACAAAAGCCGTCATTTTCTTTATAAAATCCTGTTTTTTAGGGTAAGCCATCAAATAAGCCGTTTTAACTTCGCTCATTGAAGGGCCTATTTTTCCGGTGTTATTATGGCAAAAAGTACATTGCTTTTCATAAAATTTTTGAGGATTAAAATAAGTACCGTCACTCAAAATAACATCCGTAACTCTAACAGGTTTATAAGAATGATTTTGGGCAGGTTGGGCTAAAGTTAAAAAGTTAATAAGCCATAAGCCTGCAAAACTTAGTAAAACATAAGTTTTCATAATGTAATAATTTAAAGGTTAACAGCTCAAAATTACATAATAATAAATTAAAAAACAATTTTTTTGCTACTTATATTACAATTATTTAAAAAATTATGTTTACTTTAACATTTGTTTTAATATATCGGCAACTCTAAAACTATTGGCATATATGGTCCAAGTATAGGTTACACTTCCTCCCGTTGGCATAAAACTACCATCGGTTATAAAAAGGTTAGAGACTTCATGTGCTTGACATTGGGCATTTAACACCGAAGTTTTAGGATTGTTACCAAAACGGCAACCTCCAGCTTGAAGATTATTGGGCGGTGCCCCGCTAATGGCTGCGTAAATATTATGCGCGCCCATTTTGACTAAGATTTGCTTTGCTTTTTCGGCCAGCACTTCTCCTACCATGATATCATGCGGGTGATGTCCAATACGTATTTTGGCCACCGGATCACCCCATTTATCTTTGACATGAGAATCTAAACTGACAAAACAATTGTCATTGGGCAACCAATCAACAAAGATTTCAAACTTAAGCTTTCGTAATTTGGTAAAATAATAATGTAAGTGCTTTTTTAGCGGCTTACCATAACGCAAATGTCCGTCTTCGTCCCATTTTTCTCTAATGGCTTTGGAAACGGGGTTGGCGTGTTCAAACAAAAAATCTATAGTACCTCCTTTGATTTTTTGATGTGTTTTTGGATGAACCAATTCATAAAAATCTTGTATGGTTCTATTGACAAATACGCCCGGCTTAGCCAATGCTTTGGCAAGGTTTTCATCCAGTTCGTCATAATAAAAATCACCGCCACCAACACCGCCGCCGGAAAATATTAAATTTTTACCCACTTGACCGTTATTATTGGCCAAGCCGTTTGAAAATTCTTTATTTTTACTCATCAACAACAACCGTGAGGTTTCTATAGCTTGAGCCGCCACTACAAAAACACGGGCTTCAATCGATTTTTTTTGGCCGTCTGCATCATAATACCAAGCTTTTTGCAATTGATACCGGCCGTTGGTTTCCAAATAATAAACTTTGGCATTGGGTATTACCGTACAATTACCCGTTTTAAGAGCTTCGTGAATCAACGCTACCCGCGAACTGCCTTTGGCGTCGGAACTGCAACCGTAACTACCGCAAAAATTAGAATAATAGCAAGATTGCCTATCCCCCTTTTTTTTGGACAAAATGGCTCTAGGCAAGGGTATGGTTTGTATATTAAGCCCGGCGGCTGCTTGATCAATCCATGAAGAAACAATATTTTCCTTTAAAGGCGGATAAGGAAAATCGGGGGTAGAACGGGGCTCCAAATATTTATGAGGCACCACTTTGCCAGACACACCCACTATACGTTCTACTTTTTCATAATAAGGTTCTAAGTCATCATAATCTATAGGCCAATCTGCTAAATTGGCACCTTCAATTTCACCGTAAGTTGATAAAAGTTTGAAGTCAACCGGTTTTAACCGGGCAAAATAACCACTCATAAAGTTGGTAGATCCGCCTACACAGTTGCCATTCCAAAAATCACGACCGGTTTCGTAAGTAGATTTAGCCTCCCATTCGCCTTGTTCATTTAAATCTTCAATAACCTGCGGTTCATCTTTAAGATTGGGAGTATAAACACTCCGGCGTGTAGCTGCCATTTCGTCTTTACTAAAATCTTTGGTACGATACCATGGCCCTTTTTCTAAAACCAAAACCGAATAACCGGCTTTAGACAATTCGTAAATGACCGGTCCGGCACCGGCACCACTGCCAATTACACATACATCATATTTTTTATCAACAATCATAGTTTCACAGTTGCTCTAAGCCGGTTATAATAATATTTTCTTTTTTTCTGTCTAATATATCGGGATAAATATTGGGTTGATCAGGACGTGGGCGCCCCGGTAAATGTTGTAACCATTTCCATCCACATTCATTGATATTTATATCATATACCGGATCTAATAATAAGGCTTCAAAAGTGAGTGTTAGTAATTTAGATAACCAAGATTCACCCCAAGATTCATGACTTATTATTTGAATTAGTTTTTGTTGTTTTTTAGCACTTAATTGCAAAAAGTCCGTCTTGAAGTTCTCATGTGCCGATTCATTAAGCCATTTTGTACCGTTTATAATAAATTGTTGTTCGTCCGGATCAATCAGAGGATCTGTTAAATAACGATTGATATGATATACTGCATTAATTTGCCTTATATCCGGTGTCTTGTCAAATGTTGGAAATAAAATGTTTAACACCCCGCTTAAAATAGCCTGTTGTAAAGAAGGTGAGGTTTTGTCCAAATTGTTTGTGTTTTGACAAGCTTGCCAAAAGGGAAATTGAAGCAAAAAAGCGGTAGCTCCTAATGCTTTGATAAAATTCCTTCTATTTGCCGGTTTTACTTTCACAGGATAAATTTATAAAAAAACCACCAACTTAAACAAGCCGGCGGTTTAAAAATTATCTTGATTTAATTATTATTTGCCGCATTTACCCTCACCGCATTTACCTTCACCGCACTTCATTTTTTTAGCCTCTTTTTTCATGGCATCTCCACATTTGCCTTGTTTCATCATTGATTTTTTAAAAGCGGCATATTCTTCTTTGGTAATAGCACCGTTTTTATCGGTATCTATAAGAATAAAAATTGCTTCGTGACCTTTGTTAAATTCATCTTTAGAAACAAAATCATTGCCATCTTTATTCATTTTGTCAAACATACCACATTCATCTTTGGTCAGTTTACCGTCTTTATTTTTGTCTTTGGCTTCAAATTCATTTTCATGAGATTTCATAAATTCTTCTTTGGTAACAGCACCGTTTTTATCTAAATCCATTTGCGAATACATATCTACCTTTTCGGTAAACTCGGCTTTTTCAGCAGCTTCTTCTTCTTTAGCCGCTTCTTTTTCTGCAGCCGGCTCTTGTTCTATTTTTTGCTCTGCAGCAGCTTCTTTTTTGGCATTGTTATCATTACCGCATGAGGTAAAGAATACAAAACCTAACATTAACATTGCTAATAAGGTTACTTTTTTCATAAGTTCTGGTTTTTAATTGATTTATAATAACTAACTCAAAATTATTAAAAATATTACCCATATAAACACTTTTAACATAACTTTTATACATACCACTCCGGTTTATTTATAACAAACTCATAATCTGCAATTTAAATACAATTATATTTTTCATTTTTTATATGAAAATTGTTAATAATGACTTTTATGTTCAAATTTACACGGGTGTAATTTTAAGTATTTCGTCATTTTTTTCACTTTGGGAATTAAAATTGTAACAAAACTTACAATAAGACAAGGGCTTTTTTGCAACCTAATTTTTGCTGCTTTTTTTAAAAGACCGTTTTAATAGTGCAAACAATTCTAAAAACTCTCCGGATAATTATCTACAAATTTTTTATGATTATAGGTTTTGTAATATAATTATTATTGTGTATTTATGAGTCGTGATTTTATATTTTTTGTTATGAAATCTGATACATATTTTATAAATAACCCAATAAAATTAATAAAAATACAATGAGAGCTCTCTTTCAAATTGTTATTATTTTATCTTATTTTCAAATAATTTAACCTTTTTTTTTAATATAGTGTCTTTTTGTTATAAAATTTTGTTAATTTTGCCTCAGTTAAACATTTAAATAAACACCAAAACACCATGAGAAAATTATTATTTTTTGGAATGTTACTAATGGGAGCAAGTGTATTTGCCCAAGACCTTCCGACAAATCCCGAACCCGGAAAATGTTACGTAAGATGTAAAACTCCGGAAGAATGGAAAACCGAAGATGTTACTATTGAAGTAGCACCGGCTTATACCAAATACAAAACACATCCGTCACAATACAAAACCGAAACCGAGACGGTTGTAGTGCGTGATGCTTATCAAAAACTAAGTGTTGTGCCTGCCAAATACGGCACAGAAACTTTTGAAGTGGAAGTTACCGGACCTTCCAAAAAAATTAAAAAAACTCCGGCCAGTTATTCAAAATCCTATACCGAAGTTGAAACCAAAACACCGGCACAATCATTAAGTATCGTACCTGCTAAATTAGGCACAGAAACTTTTGAAGTGGTGGTAAAAGGTCCCGGCAAAAAAGTGGAAGTTATCCCCGCCAAATACGAAACCGTTTATGAAGACATTGTCGTACAAGAGGCTTATAAAAAATTGGTTAAAGTTCCGGCTGTGTACAAAACCGTTACCGAAACTGTAGTAGTACAACCCGCTTCATACAAATACAAATATTACCCTGCCAAATTTGGTACTGAAAATGTAACTATTCCTAAATTTGACGGCGGTAAAAAAATGAAAGTTATTCCCGCCCAATGGAAAAAAGAAACCATCAGTTACTTAAAAAGTGAAAAAGGATCCAAACTTAAAGTAGTACCAGCTAAATTTTCTACCGATTATCATACTATTGAAGTAGCTCCTGCTACTGCCAAATGGGAATTGGGAGCCAAATCACCCGACTGTGAATCTCCGGATCCAAACGATTGTCGCGTATGGTGTTACAAAGAAACACCTGCCAAATTTGAAACTGTTAAAGTTACCAAATTGGATAGCGATGCCCGTGTAGAAACTATCCCCGGTTGTAAAACCATGGGTGAAGACGGCTGTGTGACAGGCACTTATACCAAAACAACTTTAGTTACACCCGAAAGCACTCAATTAATTGATGTTCCCGCTACTACCACCGTTATCAAAAAAGTAGTTATGGTTGAGCCCCCGAGAGCTGAAAAAATTGAAATCCCTGAAGTAACCAAAACTTACAAAAAAGTAGTAATGGTAACACCTCCTACAACTAAAGAAATAATAGTTCCGGCAGTTACCAAAAAGATTAAAAAAGTAGTGATGGTTGAAGAGCCCAAGGTTATCATCAAAGATATACCTGCGGTTACCAAAACCTTTAAGAAAACGGTAATGGTTGAAGAACCTAAAGCTATTATTAAAGAAATTCCGGGCAAAACTCAAAAAATTGCCGTTACCAACGTAACACCTCCAAGTTACGAATTAGTAGACGTGCCCGGAGTTAGCAAAACTTACAAAAAAACCGTTATGGTAGAGGCTCCTAAAGCCATTGCCAAAGATGTTCCTGCTCAAACAGCAGTTATCAAAAAGACCGTTGTAGCCAAAGAAGCATGGGCTGACAGCGAAAATGTACCTGCACGTTATAAAACCATCAAAAAACAAGTATTGGTTAAAAAAGGCGGTTTGACACAATGGAGAGAAATTGACTGTAAATTAGTTACTTACAATCCACTACCAATTAACTGGCCTTTAGGTAGCGCTACTTTAACCCCTCAAGCTAAGAAATTAATCGATACAAGATTAATTCCGGCTATTAAAGCTAACCCGGGTGTAAAAGTTGAAATTGCTTCTCACACCGATTCGAGAGGATCAGCTACAAGCAACCAAAAATTATCTGAAAGACGTGCACAAGCCGTTGTTAGATATTTGGTTTCAAAAGGTATCCCTGCCGACAGATTGGTAGCCAAAGGTTATGGCGAAACCAAATTATTAAACCGTTGTAAAGACGGTGTTAAATGTTCCGAAGCAGAACATAGAGTAAACCGAAGAACAGAATTTAGAATGCTTAGCGAATAAGCCAAGTTTTTAAAATAAATTAAAAAAACCGGTTGTTTTTAAAGACAGCCGGTTTTTTGTTTGCCTATATGGATATAATTTATTAAAATTGCATCATATTGATATCAAAAATTAAAAATTATGAAAAAATATTTTGCAATTATTATTTTACTCGTAGCTACTACGGGATTTGCGCAACAACGTTATTCTCAAACATTTGATGTAAAAGCTTATGCAGAACAGCAAACCGAGATGATTCAATCTGCTTTGGACTTGGACCAAGCAACAACCGGTAAAGTTTATCAAGCCAATTTGGCCAAAGCACACGCTTTACATAAATGGATTTTACTGGCCGAAAAACGAAATAAAGTTCAAGGCAAAACATTAAAAGAAGTTTTACAAGAAGTCAATACAGATGCTGAAAGAAGTGCCGGTTATCAAAAATCAATGCAACATATTTTAGGTGAAGAATTATACCAAAAATATTTGGAAAAATTTCCTCGTAAATAATTTATAGAAAAAATGTTTTTAATAAGCTTGTCCCTTTTCGGGCAAGCTTTTTTATTGGATTTTACTGTTACTTAGCGGATAAGTTATACCGAACTTTTTTATCCGAATTGTTTTCTAAAAATAATTTTCTGCATTTCTCTGTTTAAAATCAACCGGCTAATATGCTCTGCCAAATCAGTCAATTGCATAAAATTTAAATGTGATAAATCTTTTTCAGATACATCAATTCGATACATAAAACGATTAAAATTTTCCGGTTGATAACTCAATAAGTCGGTTACAAAATGTTGTAGTTGTAGCACCAATGCATCGGCTGTGATGATATTCTTAAAAATATCGTCATCGATGCCGGACAACTGCAAGTCTTTTTTGATTTGTGCCGTCAGTTCATCTACTAAAATATTTTTTTTAATCAGCGTTTCACTCAATAATTCCATGCCGGCAAAGATAAAAATATATGATATAACAAATATAAACGCTTTTTTATAACTTTACGGCAAAATACACCCAATGAAACATACGACCGGTTTTTTAATTTTATTATTACTGCTCAATGCGTGTGCCCGCGTAGGACGCCCCACAGGCGGCGATAAGGATGTCACACCGCCACAATTATTGTCCAGTGAGCCTAAGCATGGAGCTACCGGTTTTAAAGGACACGAAATTATTTTGCATTTCAATGAATATGTTACCATCAAAAATCCGGAAAAAAATATATTGATTTCGCCTCCTTTTAATAATATGCCCGTTATTAAACCGGCAGGAATTGCTTCCAAAACATTTAAAATCATATTAAAAGACAGTCTGCTGCCCAATACGACTTATCAAATTAATTTTGGCGAAAGTATTGCCGATTTTAACGAAGGCAATAAATTGGAACACTTGCAACTGGTGTTTTCGACCGGTTTGACCATTGACAGTTTGACCCTGAAAGGGATTGTAAATCCGGTTTATTATAATGAAAAAAAACCAAAAAAAATGTTGATTGGCTTATATCCGGCCAAAAGTTTTAAAGATTCGCTAATCTATAATACCAAACCTTACTATGTGGGTTTAACCGACGAAAAGGGGCATTTTAAACTCAATCATTTAAAGGCCGGCAAATATACCATTATAGCCTTAGATGATGTCAACAGTGACTATAAATACCAACCGGGGAAAGAAGGTGTCGGTTTTTTGAACCAAATGATAACCATACCTAAAGATTCTGTCGTATCACTCAATCTGTTTAAAGAACAACAGGCTTTTAGCATTGAAAAAATTACACAGCATTCTAAAAATCATATTGTTATAGATTACAAAGGGTCGCGTGACAGCTTAAGAATCAAACTGAATATACCGGTTACCGATTCGCTTTTATCAGTCGATTATCAAAAGGCTCATTTGTGGTACAAAAGCCCTTCGGATAGCATCAAATTAAGTATATCTGTCAAAAACAGGCTTAAAAAATTCTTCCGCAAACGTAGTGAAGATATTGATTCTTTAATGATAGATTTGTCCGGTAACCAACGCTTTAATCCTATAGATACTCTTTTGATAGCTGCTAATATGCCCTTGATAAAAATAGACCGTAGTAAAATTACATTTCAAAAAGACAGCCTCAAAACAGCTTTTCACCTCAAAAGATACCGTAACAGGTATTTGCTGGATTTTAACAAACAAACGGGACATACTTTTCAATTAAGCTTATTGCCCAAAGCCGTTACAGGATTTTTGGGACAACAAAATAAGGATACCATACGCACACAAATAAAAATACCCAAAGCGGAGACTTACGGCACTTTATTGATTCATATTAACACCAAACAAAATATGCCGCTCTTTGTCGAGGTAATTAAAAACCATAAAATTATCCGTAAAACACCAACCCGGCACACTTCCGATTTTGAAATTAAATATCTACCGGCCGGACGGTACAATATCCGTGTGGTATTTGATGACAATGCAAATAACCGTTGGGATCCGGGCAGTTACCTCAAACACCAACAACCCGAACGCACTTTTGAACCTGCCCAACCGGTTGAGATTCGTGCCAATTGGGAAGTCAATCAAACTTATAATATCGATTAAAGCTTATACCAAAATGATATATTTTAGTCCCAAATACAAACCAATTTGGTATTAATTGTTTTGTGCCCCTTCTTCAATCCATTGCTTGATTGTATTGATTTGAGCAACAGATAAAGAACCGCCCAGCGGCATATTACTGCCATAACTGCCGGATCCGTCTATTTTTTTATACAATAACGAATTTTCGGCATCATTGGGGACTACTCTTTTGGCCGAATAACCCGAAGCATTAACATTGACCAATTGATTGTAAGCATTGCCGGCTGTTAAGTCCAAGTTACCCGAATTGGGATGGCAAGAGATACAAGTCTGATTAAAAATAGGTTGCACATCTGCCGAAAAACTTACATTTTCTTGTGTTGTATTAGCATCATCTATCGGGCCTACGTCTTTATAACAAGATGATAATGAAGTAAATAATAAAATTGTGATAGCTATCTGTTTTAGTTTCATTGAAATATCTTTTGGTTAATTAAAAATATCTTATCAAATTAAATCCCAACATAAAACCGTCTTCAGGATACTTAATAGTGGGGTAAAACAATAAGTTTTGTGACAAAATCCGGTCACTGTTGGTGATAGTGATTTGAAACACATGGTTACCGCTACTAGCAACTTCATAGCCTAATGAAATAGGAAAATTGCGATGTTGGGTATTAGGCATAATTTCAAAATCAACAGCTGACTTGAATCCCAATTTATACCGCATACTGACAGGCACTGCTATCACATACGAGTCTTCTTTGGGTTTGATGCTGTAAGGTGTCAAATTGCGCCATACCAACTGCCCGGCAATTTGAGCCGAAAAACGGTCTGAAAATTTTCTGGATACAATAATTTGTGTATCATAATACAAACGGTGATAAAACTTATATTCAAATAAATAACCGTTTTCAAAGGTAGCGGTATTGGAATATTGCGGTGCATTTTCGGTTGTAATAGCCACATTTTCATACAAGGCAATACTCAGCGGTATACTACCGTCCGCCGTTTGTTTGACAAACAAGTATTTACCGCCTAAATCATAAAATTTTCCAAAACGCGTGCGCCCTATCTCAAACATTAATCTTTTACTGACAGGTATTTCAAAACTAAAACGAACATTGGCTGCCAAATCCAACCCCATAAAGTTTTGAACAAACCCTTTATCAAATTTGGTGGCACCAAACCGGTGTTGTATGCTAAAACCAAAGCCTTTACCATCTCTGATATAGGTGGTCTTGGCATTAATCAATTGAGAAAAACCAAAAGCATCCACCTCTTGGCGGTTTACATTGGCTTTATTACTATTTTTTTCGTTCTTATTTTTAACGCTCTCTTTTTTTAAACTTCTGATATAATTAACTACCGCCCAACGGTCTTCTTCGGAAATCATACTTTTATAAGAAGCCATCAAACCGCGTCCTTCCGAAATTTTCCAAAAAATAGCGCCATCGGTTTGTTGTTGAACTTGTATAGAAGTCAGATCGGCCGGTGGCGGATTAAGTGATTTGATCATTACTGGATCTCCGGTGCCATCAGCACCATGACAAGACTGACACAATGATTGATAAATCTTCTGACCACGGGCAATTGTCACATCGTCAACAGACAGAGGATTTTTTAAATGATTTGCTGAATCGGGGGCTTGCCAAACCGATTGACCCGTCAAGTTGGCCACAAAAACCATATTTATTAATATTATCAAAAAGTGTCTCATAAATGTTATTTTGGTAACAAACTTAAAGGTTTTATTTTGAAATGGCAAAATATTTTACTTCTGTTAAACATCAAAAGTGAGATATAACAAGCTAATTATTTTTTAAATCAACTTAATAAAAAACTAAAATAAACTATTGTTTAATTTTTTTTCATTACAATAAGGATTTAACCTGTAACACATTTCTTAAATAATCGTTAAGTATGAAAAGTTGCACAAAGTTTTTATGTAACTTTACACTTGACGTTTTTTTGTTTCATCGAATATATACAATTACACGATTCAACAAATAACAACCAACAACCATGAAAAAATATCTATACATATTATTAATACTATTTTCCACCTCAACATTGGCGCAACAAAAAGAATGGACGCTGCAAGCTTGTTTGGATTATGCCCGGCAACACAATTTGCAACTCAAACAAAGCCAATTGGATATAGAACAAGCCAAAATAAACAAAACCGCAGCTATCGGCGGTTTTTTGCCCAACTTAAATGCCAACGCTTCTGCCAGTTGGAACAGCGGTTTAACCCAAAACTTTACCACCGGTATTTTAGAAAATCAAACGACCTTCGGCGGCAACGGTTCTGTTAGTTCCAACCTTAACTTGTTCAACGGTTTAAAAAGTCATTATAATTATAAAAAATCGCTACTGGATATTTTAGCCGCCCAATACCAATATGCCGACCTGCAAAATAATATCGATTTACAAATAGCATCGGCCTTTATTCAAATTTTACTCAACAAAGAAAACTTAGAATCGGCACAAATGCAATTGGAGAATAGTATTAAACAAAAGGAACGCACAATTGAAATGATTAAAGCCGGCGTGTTGCCCAAAGGAGATTTGGCCGACGCCGAAGCCCAAATTACCAATGATCATCTGCAAGTCATTCAAGCCGAAAACACCTATGAACTGTCTAAAATCGATTTGGCACAATTATTAGAACTTAACGATTTTAACAACTTTACAATAGATGAACACTTGTCCGGATTACAAATAAATGACCAACTATGGCAAACCGGTGCCGAAGACCTGTTTGCACAAGCCTTAAAACGTAATAAAAAACTAAAACAAAGTCAAACTCAAGAAAATATTGCACGCTATCAGGTCAAGTTGGCCCAATCGGGTTATTTACCGTCACTGAGTGCCTTTGCCAATATCAACACCCGGTATTCCGATAGAGATTATGTTCTATTTGGTGGCTTAACCACTCCCGCCGATCCGTTTTGGGATCAAATCAAAGACAACAAAGGATTAACTTACGGTCTCAATCTGCGTATTCCGGTATTTAACGGTTTTAGCGTTCGCAACCAAGTTAAAAGAGCGCAAATCTCACAACAAAAAATAGCCATTGCCACCACCAACACCGAAAAAAAATTGAGAAGTGACATCTATAAAATGCAGAAAGACTTAAGAGCGGCATTTCAAAGTATGAAAGCGGCAGAGGCCAATTTAAAAGCTCAACGCAAGTCTTATGATTATGCCATGGAAAAATTTAAAGTCGGGATGTTAAATATTTTTGACCTCAATAATATCAAAACCAAATATACCAAGGCGGAAACACAATTTATCAATGCCAAATACCGGTATTATTTAAAATCGAAAGTTTTGGAATATACAATCAACAACTAAAATATAGTTATCATGAAACTTAAATATATCATTATAGGAGGCATTTTACTAATCATAGCTCTAACCGTGGCTGCTGCCAACGGCAAACTGGGCAAAACCGAAACCGGTCGCAAAGTATTTACCCAAAAAGTAAGCCGGCAAGATATTATGGAAACGGTCACCGGTTCGGGCAAAATTCAACCCGAAAAAGAAGTGAAAATTTCTTCGGATGTTTCGGGCGAAATTATTGCCTTACCCATCAAGGAAGGTCAACAGGTTAAAAAAGGCGATTTGCTGGTTAAAATTAACCCCGATTTGTATCAATCAGGATTAAAACGTGCCCGGGCCGCCGTGCAAAATGCCCGTGCCAATTTATCACAAGCCGAAGCCCGCTTGGTTAGCGCCGAACAGGATTTTAAGCGCAACAAGCAATTATTTGCCAAAGGTATTATTTCAAAAGCCGATTTTGACAAAGCGCAAACTAACTATAAAGTGGCTTTGGCCACTCGCAATGCCGCTCGTTTTTCGGTAAACTCGGCTTTGGCCAACCTCAACGAAGCAAAAGATAATTTAGCGCGCACGACCATTTATGCGCCTATTTCAGGCACCGTATCCAAACTCAATGTTGAAATGGGCGAACGGGTAGTCGGCACCAAACAAATGACCGGTACCGAAATTATGCGTATTGCCAACCTCAATAATATGGAAGCCGTGGTAGATATCAACGAAAATGATATCGTCAAAATAAAAGTAGGCGATTCGGCTCATATAGATGTCGATGCCTATTTAAAAGACCGTTTTAAAGGTGTCATTACCGAAATAGCCAATTCGGCAGACAGTAATTTGGGAAGCGGTGACCAAATTACCAATTTCAAAGTAAAAATCCGGATTTTGGAAGACTCCTATAAACACTTACTAAAAAACAAACCGGCTAACACTTCGCCGTTCAGACCCGGCATGACGGCTTCGGTAGATATTATTACCAATATCAAAAGAGATGTTTTGGCTGTGCCCATCAGTGCCGTTACCGTTCGTTCGGACACCTTACAGTCTACTAAAAAACATACAAAAATAAAGAATGACAATGCCAAACAATATGAAGTGGTTTTTGTCAATAATAATGGTAAAGCCCAACTAAAAGTAGTAGAAACCGGTATACAAGACGATACCAATATCGAAATCGTCAAAGGTTTAAAAGAAGGGGATGAAATCATTACGGGCCCTTACAATTTGGTAAGTAAAAAACTCAAACCCGGTGATAAAATAACCGTAAATAAAAACCGTGAAAAATAATACCATATTGGTATAATTGCAACATAAAAAAAGACAAAGACTGCTAATCAGTCGCTTGATTGGTTTGTCCTTTCATGTATTTATGAACAATAATAGAATAGCCAAGCAATAATAAGCCTATGGCCAGCAACCACCATTCTATAAAAAACCGGTTGGGATTGTCAAAGCCGGTATTAAAAGCTGTTAAAGTGCTCTTACCCAGTGGCATTATAAAGTGAGGATACATAGCCGACATAATACTCAACCAAGAAAAAATAATTAAATTGGTAGATAACAAAAAGGCTTTGTTTTCTCCCGGATAGGTTCTTATACCCATTAAACCGAATAAGGAAATCAATGCCAAAACAGGAAAAATAAATAAGAAAGGATAACTCCAATAATTATGAAATACCCCGGGGTGCAAAAAATACCAAGCTGTTAAAAAAAGACCGATGAGTATCAACTCAAAAAACGACAAGCGTTGAATGATTTTTTTCAATTTACGATTAAAAGCTCCTTTGTTTTTTAAAACAACCCAACCAAGGCCATGGATCAAAACCGCTATAAAAATCATGGTGGTGGCCAAGAGTGTAAACCAATCGAAAAAACCGGGCTTGTCCGTAAAAGGCGAAA
>JAMOMQ010000141.1 GCA_027066995.1 Flavobacteriales bacterium | reverse complement strand
GTAATAATCTTTTTTATTTTCGGCTTTACGACCCGCATTTATTTTTTCGTAAAAATCTTCATAGGCCGTAACCGCTTCATCAACAATAGCATCGACTTTGTCGCCATCAACATCAGGATTGATTAACAACTTATAATTGGCTTCGTCTATAACATCGCCAAAAATGTAATTTATTTCTTTTTTAAAATCTTTTATACTTGCCATAATTATTATTTTTAATATTTTGACAAATTTACGTAAAAAAAATACATTTTACTATACTTTTAAAATAAGTTTATTAACGGTAATGATTTTCATTTTCACAATTTAAACTATCTTTGTCGTATGAATAAGATAATTAAATCCGTCATTATTTTCTTTTTACTATCAACCATTACCTTGCAGACGGCGTGTCGAAAAGATGATATTTGCACACTGGGGGGCACTCCCAATTTGGGTATCGGTTTTTTTGACAGCACCGCACCGGATGATATTAAAACGGTTACAGATTTTTATTTGATTGCTTTACCTGACAATGATACGGTATATAAGGCGGTTTCGGCAGACAGTATCAAAGTGCCTTTAAACGTCAATGACAATCAATGCCGGTTTATTTTTACCAAAGATACTAATAATGATACGCTATTATTTTCTTACGGACGTGAACCGGTTTTTGTATCCAAAGCTTGCGGTTACAAAACTGTTTTTCATCAATTGCAAATAGATCTTATTCAGGATAATAACTTATGGATCAAACAAATAGAAATATTACAAACCGATATCACAATAGATACCATCAATGTTAAGATTTATCATTAGTTTCATATTATTTATTAATTTTTGGACCTTATCAGCCCAAAATGATAGTTTGTCCGTCAAAACTGATACTATTTTACCACACAAACCGGTTAAAATTCGTTTTGGTTTTGATATAGGCAAATTTGTTTGGGCACAATTGCAAGACTCCAAAGCTTATGATTTCTATGTCGATGCCAATTTTTATAAAGATTATTACCTGATATTGAGTTATGGAACAGAAAATCATTATGATAACAATAACTTGTTGAATTACAACACTACAGGCCACTATTACAAATTAGGCGTCAGTTATAATTTATATCGCAATTGGTTGGATATGAATAATGATATTACAATTGGTTTGCATTATGGTTATGCCTCATACGATTATCTTTTGCATAGCTATCGTATCAATCAACCCGGTGCTGTTTACACTCCCGAACCTGTTCAAATCAATAAAAAATTTACCGATAACACTTCACAATGGGTAGAATTAGTAGCACAAATACAGGTAGAAACCTTTAAGCATGTATTTTTAGGATATGCCATTCAAGCCAAATATTTATTACACAGTTCCGAAATTCAAAATTTTACGACGATCTATATCCCCGGTTTTTTTAACAAAAATACTTACAGTAATTTTGGTTTTGGCATGCAATATTTTATCAGTTATCAATTCAAATTTTAAAAATGGTTGAACAATTACAATTACGTGTGAGCTTAAATGAAGCCCGGCAATCGAATATATTACTACAAAAAGCCGCCCGTTATTTGTCGTTGGCACCACACGAAATTACGGCGGTTAAGATTCTGAGAAAATCAATTGATGCCCGAAAACCAAATATTTATTTCAATTATAAAGTTGCGGTATATATCAATGAAAACCCACCGGATACAAACATCTATCACTATGAATATAAAGATGTTACAAAAGCACAACCTGTCCATATCATAGGTTTTGGACCGGCCGGCATGTATGCAGCGTTAAGACTGATAGAACTCGGATACAAACCGGTAGTTATAGAACGTGGCAAAGACGTGCGCAGCAGGCGTCGCGATTTACGACTCATCAACCAATATAGAACCGTGGACCCCGACTCAAACTACTGCTTTGGCGAAGGCGGGGCCGGCACTTATTCTGACGGTAAACTCTACACCCGAAGTCTCAAACGAGGTGACGTACGACGTATTTTCGAAAATTTGGTTTATCACGGTGCCTCGCCGCAAATACTAATCGATGCCCATCCGCATATAGGCACCGATAAACTGCCCAAAGTTGTGCAAAATATTAGAGAAACTATTTTAAAATATGGTGGTGAAATTCATTTTAAAAGCCGTTTAACCGGAATCAATATTAGTCAAAATCAAATTAAGAGTATTATCATCAATAGACAAACGGAAATACCGGTTCATCAAGTGATATTGGCAACCGGTCATTCTGCCCGTGATATTTACAGTCTTTTAAACCGGCATCAAATCAAACTAGAAACCAAATCTTTTGCCATGGGTGTTCGGGTAGAACATCCGCAAGCTTTAATTGACAGCATACAATACCACTGCCCTATCGGTCAAAAAGACGATTTATTACCGCCGGCTTCTTATAGTCTGGTGCAACAAGTCGGAGAGCGTGGGGTTTATTCGTTTTGTATGTGTCCCGGTGGTTTTATAGTGCCGGCAGCAACTTCTCCGGGCGAAGTTGTGGTTAATGGTATGTCACCGTCTAAACGGAATAATAAATTTGCCAATTCTGGCATTGTAGTTGAGATTAATGTCGATAAAGACTTAAAAAAATATGAAAAATACGGGGTGTTTAAGGGCTTGGCATTTCAACAAGATTTGGAACATCTGGCCTTTGTAGCCGGCGGCAAAAATTTACAAGCACCGGCACAACGCCTGACTGATTTTGTCGAAGGACGGCTGTCCAATACTCTCAACAAAACCTCTTATCAGCCCGGACTTAAATCTGCCCCTTTGCATTCTATATTACCACGCCTTATCGGTAAAAAACTGCGTAAAGCTTTTAAGGCTTACGGTCAGAAAATGCCGGGATTTTATACCGAATTAGCCAATGTTATAGCAATAGAATCCCGCACATCGGCACCGGTTAAAATTCCGCGCACCGAAGGTTTGCATCATCCTCAAATCACCAACTTATACCCCGCAGGTGAAGGGGCGGGCTATGCCGGTGGCATAGTTTCTGCAGCTATGGATGGCGAACGTTTGGCCGAAGCCATTAGCAAAGCTGTTGGCCGGTCATTATAATACTAAAATTTATTATATTTGACTACTTAAAATTTGTTGTTAACTAAAAATTTAAAAATTATGAAAAAAATTATATTTAGTGTATTACTATTAATGTCTTTCGAACTTTTTGCCCAAGATTTTGACAGTTTGGCTCATAACATTGCCGATCAACTTGAAAATGTGACTGCCGGAAAAAAAGAATACCAACAAACATTGGAAGTGCAAGAACCCGGTGTGGTAACGGTTAAAATCGAAGTGATAGACAGCAAGGGGAAAACCAAAACCAATGATTATTTATTTAATTTGGCTGATATTGATCCTAATACCGTGCGGGCAACAGCCAAGCGTGATGTGATTACCATCAATGTGAGCACTAATAAAAAACAAAAACTGATTAAAAAAACCGTTAATAACGAGAAAGTTAGCTATATTAACAATTTTGTACTTTACGGATCGGATATAGATAACGGCCGGGCAATAGCCAAAAGTATCAAAGCGGCTATACCTGCGGCTAAAAAAATATTGGACAAACGTTTATCTTTAAGTGGTTATAATGACCGACTGCAATGGCTACAAGATCATATTGGCTCCGTAGATTTGGTCAAAAAACAAATAGAACAAAACCTAAGTCTTAATGAACAATATCCCGGTGCAGTGGTATTACATAAAAAAGTAGCTGCCGGTAAATCTGAAAAAGACTACCGGTATAGCTTTAATTTGGCCAATCTTAACCCTAAACGCATTGACTTTTTTGTTAGTGGTAACACCTTCGGTTTAAAACTTGAAACCAAGCATGGCAATAAACTGATTAATGTAGTGGAAAACAACGAACCCAAAGCCTATACCAATAAAATAAATATGGCTTGTAAAAGTGTGGAAGCAGCACGTGACATTCAAAAAGTTTTAACCGATATTATTCCTTTGGCAGAACAAAAGTTTAAAGCCTCATTGCCACAAATATCCCAACTTTCGCAAGGCTATGATGTTGTTAATCCGTTGATAGAAAAAGTAACGACCGGCAGTTATGAGTATTCTCAAGACTTATCCGGCAATTGTATGGCTACACTGACTCAAAATGTCACCGGCAATAAAAAAAGTTATGAAGATATTTACGAATTTAATTGGGCCGATTTAAATCCCAATCAAATCAAACCCAAAACCAAAGGTAAATATATTGTTATAGAACTAAAAACCAAAGGTAAAAACAAATTTATCAAGCATATGCGTTCCGGTGAGTTAAGCAACTATACCGCCGGTGTCGAGATATATGTTCCCGGTGCCGAAGAAGCCGTTATAATTCAAAATATTTTGAAGAAAATGGTAAATATTTGTACGAAACAAGAAGAAACAAAAATGAAAAAACCATTAAGCTTTTCACAAGGCTTTGATTTACTGCAAAACAATATTAAAAACTTTAATATAGGTGATACCTCCTATGAACAAACTGTCAGTCTAAGTGACGATAATAAAAGTTTAAAATACACCAATATAATAGCCGGCAGCAAATCGTCAAAAGAATATTTATATGAAGTCAATTTGGCTGATTTAAATCCTAAAAGCATCAAAATAAAAGTTTCTGGTAAAAAAATTACAGTAGAAATTGCTTCAAATCATATGGAAAAATTGATCAAATACTATAAAGACGGTAAAATTCAATCCTATCAAAATAAAATTAACTTTTATGCACCCGGTATAGCGACCGCCAAAAATATAACGCGTGCTTTAAAAGCTATGACTAAATAACTAATTACATTCTTTGTAATGAGGCCGACTCAAAAGTATTTAAAAAAAAATGACAAAAAACTAACTGTTAACTCATTAATTTTCAAGTTTGTAACTTTTAACATTTGATCAAAATAATAGATAATTCATTCTTTTGAGCCGGCCTCTTTTAATTATACCAAATTGGTTTATGTTTTAGTCCAAAGTTTTTGGAGTATATTTTTACTTAATCAAGGAGAAATATACTGTAGTATCTGTAGCTACAAGCAAATATTTATCACGCTAAGCAAGTGAACGGAAATGAAATATTGGACTAAAACATATATCATCCTATGTTTGCAAAATAGAAAAAATAATGTAAATTTGTTTGCTTAAACCACTTAAGCAAAGTCATTTTGAAAAAAAGAAAAATAGTTATCACCGGTGGCCCCAGCACCGGTAAATCTACCGTTATTGAGGAACTAAAAAACAGACAATATACCTGTTTTGACGAAGTCTCCCGCGATATAATCAAAGAAGCCCGTAAAGAAGGAATTGAACAATTATTTTTGACCGATCCGCTTTTATTTAGTCGTAAATTGATTGAAGGTCGCGTTAAACAATATCACAAAGCTGACAGCATTGAGGACACGTTGATATTTTTTGATCGTGGTATTCCGGATGTCAATGCCTACTTAAAATACAGCAAACAAGAAATTCCGCAAGAATTTGAAGAGATAACGCGGGCACATCCCTATGACAGGATTGTTTTTATTATGCCGCCTTGGGATGAAATTTTTACCAATGATGCTGAACGTTACGAGAGTTTTAATCAAGCACAACTTATTCATAATAAACTTGTTAACTATTACAAAGAATTGGATTATTATTTGATATTTGTCCCTTTCGGCCCGGTAAATAAACGAGTCGATTATATGATAGACAGTTTAAAAAAACACCATTAATTGTCCACACCCGAACAAATATTAAAACAATACTGGGGGTATGATACTTTCAGGCCGCCTCAGAAAGCTATTATAAATGAAGTTATAAATCGCAAAGATGTGATAGCCATTTTGCCCACCGGAAGCGGCAAATCAATTATTTACCAAGTGGCCGGTTTGTTATTAAAAGGTATCACACTGGTTATCTCACCTTTAATAGCCCTTATTGAAGACCAAAATGCAAGTTTGAACAGCCGTGGTATCAAATCTATTGCTTTGACAGGTAATTTACCGTTTAAAGAATTAGAACGTCTTTTGAATAATGCGCGGTTTGGAGGTGCCAAATTTTTGTTTATTTCGCCGGAACGCCTGCAAAACCCGTATGTGCAAAGACAATTGTCGCAAATGCCGGTTAATTTAATAGCCGTAGATGAAGCACATTGTATCTCCGAATGGGGCCATGATTTCAGACCTTCATATACCAAATTACACAGTTTACGTGAATTTATAAATGCTCCTGTTTTGGCATTGACTGCAACTGCCAAGTCTATGGTTATTAAAGATATTGAAACTTATCTGGACTTAAAAAATCCCGTTGTTTTTAAGAACGCAGTAGTTCGTTCCAATTTAGCTTATAAAGTTATACACACCGGTCAAAAACTTAATACACTTGCAGCACTTTTAAAAAAAGACCAAACTGCTATTGTATATGTTAAAACGCGCAAAAAAACCTATCAATATGCCGGCTATATGGCCCAACAGGGTTTTAAAACAGCTTTTTTTCACGGAGGAATGAGTTTTGAGGACAAACAAACGGCACTTAACAATTGGTTAGAAGGCAAAACTAAAGCTATGTTTGCCACTACCGCCTTTGGTATGGGTATTGATAAACCCGATGTGCGCCAAATTATTCATATGGATTTACCGGCATCACTTGAAAATTATGTGCAAGAATCCGGTCGTGCCGGACGAGATGGACAACTATCCGAAGCCATCATTTTAACCGGTGAATATGATACAAGTCATTTTGATAAAAATTACTTGGAATTGTTACCTGACATTGGTTTTATAGAAAAAGTTTATAAAAGTTTATATAATCATTTTTATATTGCCGAACATGACGGTAAAGATTTAGAAGTATCATTAAATTTTATCGAATTTTGCAAGCGCTTTAAACTCAATACATATAAAACTTTGCAAGCTTTTCAAATTTTGGAAAGTGAAGAAATTATTCAAGTAACTCAAAACCGGCGTTACTATACCGGCATTAAAATTCTATGGCAACAAGCAGCCATTAGGCAATATATTGATCAACAACGTTTCGGTTATAAAATATTGAACTATTTGGTTCGTGGCTACACCGATATTTTTTATTTGGAAACAAAAACACAATTAGAAAAAATTGCAGATGTTTTAAACATTGACAAACAAGAAGTTACTAATACACTCAAAACATTACACCAACATCAAATTATTGATTACAAACCTGCCGGTGATGTTTTTTTGATACGTTTTTTAGAACCTCGCGATGAAAATTTGTTTTTATATCATCGAAAAAAAATTGAAAAACGCTTAAGTATAAAAAAAGAACAATTACTAAAGGTCAAGGAATATGTTCAAAACACAAGTATGTGCAGAAGCCAATTTTTGGCTGCTTATTTTGAAGACAATCAGCCTCTTGAATGTGGCATTTGTGATATTTGCTTACAACAAAAAAACAAACCCAACAAAACCGAAACCATTATAAAAATATTGGAATTGCTTCAAGATAGCTGCTTAAGCAAACACGAATTAAGTAAGCACTTTTCTACATCAATCGACAAAACTCTCGATTTTTTGCTTGAACAAAATAAAATCATTTTTACCACTCAATTCAAATATTGTTTGGCTGGCTAAGGCCTATAATTTTTTTTATAAACTTCTTTCCAAGAATCATAAGCCTCACGATAACTTCCGTCATCTTTTAACAATCCGGTCGTAAGCCAAAAACGTCCCAAATCGCGGGTTTCGGGCGGAAAAGTCAGCCACGTTTGATAATAATCTCTGTGTGTCCACCAAATAACAAACTCATAAGAATGTTGTTGTGCATTTAACAATAAGGTTTGCAAAAACTCATTTTGTTCCGTTTCACTTCCGTTGAGTGAAAAATTGTAAGCCTGAATTTGTAAGTCAGCCGAAATATGTCCCGTTTCACTAAAAACAATCGGTTTTTGCACATGTGCATGCAAAAAATCAAGCGCTTGTTGCCACTCTTCTCGGGTATTCCATTTTTTAAAAAAAGGATAAAAACTTACCGACACAAAATCATCTTGATTAACATGTTCAAAAACTTCTTGTTCGTAATCGGTGGCATCGGATAAACCCGATTGATACAAAGCATGCAGAGTAAAACTCTCCGATAAAGGCAAATCGGGATAAGCTGTTTTAATACGTTGTCTGATATGATTCATCAACAATTTCAAACCCTCCCATTGACTTCGATTATGCACATACAACTCATTGATTTCCATACCGTATATCAAATAATCGGGCTGTATAGTTTGTATCAAGTATGACAAATGTTTGTAGTAAGCTTCTTCAATGGCAGTATCGGAAAAAGAAGTATAAGGCGGTGTAGAACCATCATAATCCGGTGCCAAATCGTCTCTAAAAATACTCAAAATACTTACCGACAGCACCAATTTTTTACCCGGAATTCGTCTATTGACACATCTGTTAACTTCATCGGTAAAAGCTTGTGGCAAAGCCGTATTGTTCATCCATGCTTGCCAAGGCACTTTTTGCGATAACATTTCTTCATAGACATCGGTATTGGCACCGATAAAACTGTAAGTATCATTAACGGCTTGCAAGGTAGGAGCATAAGGCCAAGTGGTAAAACCCATTTGAAAATGACGGGTATCATCGGTAAAAAATGATATTTCTTCAACTTTGGTTTCCTTTTCTTTTTTGCAAGAAAACATAACCAAAAACAACAATAAAATGGATGCGTATTTCATTTTGATATATTTTTCAATTCAGATTGTCTATTTTAACGTGAGTTCGATATAAGAATCGCGTATAAAATTCAATAAATGCATGAGATACAAGTTAAAAAGTATTAGAATAACGAGTTATTTTAATACTTTTTAACGAAGTAAATTGTGTATTTAGTGGATTTTAGACCGAAACGATAATATTTTACTCATTATTTCCAAAATAATTTTCGTCTACAATTTAACAATTTTATAATCAATAAGTTATTTTGTTGTAAAGTTTTTGTTATGTCGAACTCATGTTATTTTAATAATCACATAAAAAAAAATCTTATCTTATAGCTTTTTATTAATTTTGCAGCAAAAATCATGCAAAACAAATTAAAAGATGTCGTAAACATTCTTCAACAAGCCCGTCACACAGTGGCTTTTACCGGCGCCGGTATTTCTGCCGAAAGCGGCATTCCCACTTTTAGAGGCAAAGGTGGTATTTGGGATAAATACGATCCCATTATTTTAGAAATTGATTACTTTAAAAAAAATCCTGACAAAGCTTGGCCGCATATCAAAGATATGTTTTACAATGTAATTGACAAGGCACAGCCCAATCCGGCTCATAAGGTTTTGGCACAATGGGAACAACAAGGCCTTTTAAAAGCCATTATTACACAAAACATTGATAATCTGCATCAAAAAGCCGGCAATAAAAACGTGATTGAATATCATGGCAACACCCGCGATTTGATATGTTTAAATTGCGGCAAAATAACCCCTGTCAAACAAACCGATATGACACAAAATCCCGTTACTTGTCCACACTGTGGCGGATTGTTAAAACCCGATTTTGTGTTTTTTGGCGAGTCCATACCATTAGAAGCCCAACAACAATCGTTATGGCATACCCAATCCTCCGATGTCTATTTGGTTATCGGCACTACCGGCATCATTATGCCGGCTTCACTCCTGCCCTATGAAGCTAAAAAAAACGGTGCAACTATTATTGAAATCAATCTAACGCCGTCCAATTATACTAATACCATAACCGATATTTTTTTACAAGGCAAAGCGGGTGATATACTACCCGGATTACAAAAATTGATGAATTGATGATATCTTTTGATTTTTTCATTTAAACAAGACAACATTTGTTTATAAATTTGATATCCTAGGTTAATTTTATTATATTTGTGTAAACTTTGTAACATAAATAGCATAAAAAAACATGATGAAAATAGGTATCCTTAAAGAAACCCGTCCCAACGAAAAACGTGTTGCCATAACTCCAAAAATTGCCAAAGATTTTATCGATAAAGGTTTTGAAATATTGGTTGAAAAAGACGCCGGTTTGGCTTCATCATTTGACAACGAGGCTTATGAAAAAGCAGGTGCCCGGATAGTTTCAAAAAAAGATATTTTTGACCAAGCTGATGTTATTGTCAAAATCAATCCGTTAGATAATGATGAAATTAACCGGCTTAAAAAAGGACAAACCGTCATTTCGATGGTTTACCACCGTTTACAGCCCGAATTGGTTCAAAAAATTGCAGTTCAAGGTGCCAATTTATTCTCTATGGATGCTATTCCGCGAATTTCTCGTGCTCAAAATATGGATGTTTTATCTTCACAAAGTAATTTGGCCGGATATAAAGCCGTCATTTTAGGCGCCGACCACATGACAAAAATTTTTCCCTTAATGATGACTGCTGCCGGTACCATCACACCGGCTAAAGTATTGATTTACGGCGTAGGCGTAGCCGGATTGCAAGCCATAGCCACCGCCAAACGCTTGGGTGCAGTTGTTGAGGCTACCGATGTGCGTCCCGAAACCAAAGAACAAGCCGAAAGTTTGGGTGCTAAATTTATCAGCGTTGAAAATGACAACGATGACGTATCGGAAGGCGGGTATGCCAAAGAACAATCGGCGGAATTTTTACAACGACAAAAAGAAGCGGTTAACAAATCCTTGTTTAACGCTGACTTGGTTGTAACCACTGCCTTGGTGCAAGGTGCTAAAGCGCCTGTATTAATTACTGAAGACCAAATAAAACAAATGAAACGCGGTGCGGTTATCGTTGATATGGCAGTTGAAAAAGGTGGTAATGTAGCATTGAGCAAGCCCGATCAAATTGTAGAAAAACACGGCGTAAAAATTATTGGGCAAACCAATTTGCCTTCTACCCTAGCCACTAATGCCAGCGAACTTTATGCCAAAAATTTGTATAATTTCACTACTTTTATGACAGACAAAGACGGCTTTAAATTTGATATGAATGAAGAAATAACCAAGAACACTTTATTGGCTAAAGACGGACAAGTGTTGGTAAAATAAATTTATTGAAGGTTTAAAAGGAGAAATGCTCTGTTAAGATTCATAATTACCTGATAGTCAATAACAATATACAATTATTGTAACCCAAACTTAAGGCATCTTAAAATCCTAATTTTTCTTTCAGCTCTTCTAAAAAATCCTGTTGTGCCTTGTTAATCTTAATCATTGCAGTTGCGATATCAAACCATTGACCTTTATCAATTTCCGGAAACTTTTTAAAATGCCCCGATTTTGGCGGCCATTCCATTTCAAACGAGTTGCTTTTAATTTTGTCAGCATCAAAATTTGTTTCAATTGCCCAAGCAAATACTTCTTTGCCGCCTTTTTGTTTTACCGGTTTTAATTCAATAGGATTTTTTACGGACAATGTTATTCCGGTTTCTTCTTTAAATTCACGTATGGCTGCATGCCATTTATCTTCACCCTGTTCTATTTCTCCTTTAGGGATACTCCAAGTATTGATATCTTTGTGTTGCCAAAACGGACCACCCGGATGCACCAAAAACACCTGTAATTGACCGTTTTTAATACGATAGGCTAAAATACCTGCGCTCTGTTTTGCCATGTTCCGGTTTTTATAATTGTCCTTGAATTTTTTTAACAAACCACTCCAAACTTAGTAACAATACCAGTAAAAATAATAAATATTTAAAGTCGATAAGCGGTGTTTGTTTGGTTTGATAATTAAGCACTGACTTATATTTATGGTCATCTGTTAAACTTTTTATGGCATTTGAAATATCAAAAAACAATTGGCCGCCGGTCTTTTGAGCTAAAGTATTTAAATCTTTAAGATTAGCTTGAGCATTGACACGCTCTAAACTAAAGGGTAATATTTGAAAATAACCGGACTTTTTTAAACTTTTATCGGCATTTTGAACTATAAACCGGTATTCACCGGGCGTTAAGCGGCTTAAATCGGCTTGATAAAAATCACCGGACAAACGCATTGGCATCTTAGTTTTACCGGTTATTAAAACCGGATTTTGTTTAAGATCGGGCTGTAAATTTTCATCTAAAAATTGCGCTGTAATTATCACAGGACTGCCTTGGTAATATTGTTTTTTATAGTGCAATTTTAAACGGTCATAATCTTTTTGCAAACTCAAATACTGTATGCTTTGATAGAGTAATTGATCAAAAGCTTCTTTTTGATGTTGCAAACCTGCTTGCATGCCCCACTGCCAAAGATTTTCACCAAGAATAACAGCTTGTTTTTCTTGGGTGTTAAATGCTATTAGAGGTTGATTGGTAGTTATATTATTAATCTTACTAAAATAAGCTATTTCCGAATTGCTTGTCAAATGAACTTGACCGTAAGTATCATATAAAGGCGGTAAATCTTTGACGTTTAATGCAGGCAATTTGAACAATGAAAAAGCCTTGTTTTCAATAGGAAAATAAGCTTCAAAAGATTGAGCGGCTTGTTTGCTAAAAAACAAATGCTGCCGGTTGATAAAAGACCAATCTGTATGTTTGCCGGTTATAATTAACCAAGGCTTGTGTAAAGCTTTTATTTTAGTCATCAATGCCACAAAATTTTCTGTAGGTTGATATAAAATAAAACTTCTATAAGCTTGCAAATGCTTCAAGGCATCTTTAACGTTTGTATTTTCGACCTTTATGTATTTGTGCCGGTTTAAACTCCGTTTAACAGCACCAATGTCGGGATGAATGATATCTGATACAATCAATACTTTTTGCGCATTATCAATCACCTCCACCGTAAAGTGCCATTGGTTGTTTAATGTGTTTTTTTCTTGTCTCAAACCAGAAATAACAGCTTTATAACTATGCAAACCGGACTTGCCTGCCTTTAAATTTGTTTCAATTCTGCGAGAAGGTTGCTCCGGCGATAATTGTATTGCTTTTTTATATACGGTTTGCCCTTGCGTCATTATTTTTAAAACGGCTCTAACCGGCTTGGTTATTTGCGATGATAAAAACACTTCAACAGGGAAACGATTGCCTTGATATGCATAAGGATTGACATTGAGCAAATCAATTTTTATATCTTCATAACGGTTGGTGTCTCCGACAATTAAAGGGTAAACTTGTAATTGTTTTGAAAGAGATTGATAAATATAATTTTGTCCCGTAGTAGCTTGACCGTCGGTTAATAATAATACAGGAGCCTTAAGTTGTCTTTGATGTATTAAGGAAAGTTCGGATAAAGCCTTGGATATATCTGTTTGTTTCGCCTTAAAAGACAAACTGTCTAAAGATGTTAAATTTGTATCAAACTTAAAAAAATGAAGGTTAAATTTATTATTTAAACCGGATTGCCTTATTTTGTCAACAGCATCTCTAATTTTACCGTCTGCATTTTGAACTTTTATAGAAAAAGTATTATCTGTCAATACATACAAATCCGGTTTTTTAACTTGTTCGGTTTTCTTTTCTACTTTAGGATTTATCAATAGAAGCAGGATAACAGCATAAGTCAAAAATCGTAATAAAAAAAGCCAAAGTGCTTTTCTTTTATACAAATATTGAAAAGCACTCAGTAATAAGGCCGCCAAAATGGCAAGAATATAATACATTGATATATTTACTGTTATGTTAGATTGTCATACCGCCATCCACAGTCAAAACTTGTCCGGTGATATAGCTTGACAAATCGGATGCCAAAAACAAACAAGCATTGGCCACATCTTCGGGTGTGCCGGTGCGTTTTAAAGGAATTTTAGCCAACCAGTCATTGATAACTTTCTCAGGTAATTCTTTGGTCATTTCGGTTTCTATAAAACCGGGAGCAATAGCATTACAACGGATATTACGGCTACCCAATTCTTTGGCAATGGACTTGGTAAAACCAATAATTCCGGCTTTGGAAGCGGCATAATTTGCCTGTCCGGCATTACCTCCGGTGCCCACCACCGAACTCATATTGATAATGGAACCTTTACGAGCCTTCATCATAGGACGCATAACAGCTTTGGTCCAGTTAAATACCGATTTAAGATTAACATTCATAATATCATCCCAATCTTTTTCGCTCATTCGCATTAACAGATTATCACGGGTAATACCGGCATTGTTAATCAAAACATCTATACTGCCGAAATCTTTAACTATTTCGGCTGCTGTTTGTTGGGCGGCTTCATAATCCGAAGCATCCGAAACATACCCCTTAACCTTCACATTAAAAGCTTTCAGTTCGTTTTCCAAACTGGTAAAATTGTCATCAATTTTTCTACCGGTAAAAGCTACATTGGCACCGTATTCGGCAAATAATAAGGCAATTACACGTCCTATTCCGCGGGCGGCTCCGGTAATAACCACATTTAAACCTTTTAATCTATCCATAGTCAATTTATTTTTATCAAAAATACACTTTTTTAATTAATACTAAAATATAAACCAATTTTGTATAAACTTATTTATAAACAATTTCAATTTGGTCCAAATGTTTTATTTCGATAACGGGATTTTTTACAATTACCAAATCGCCGTCAATTTCCAAAATATTATAGGCATTTTTTAAGTCAAATTTTAAATACCCGGGTTTGGTATAAAAATTTCTAAAATTGAATAATTTAAACGGTGTAAAAACAAAAAAACGTTTGCTCGAAAATAATAAAAACGGTGTTGTCAAAATAACCACCGGTAATAATAAGATAGCAGATAGCACATATTTTAAAGGGCCTTTTTGTAAAAAACCAACGCGTAAAATTTCGGACAGATGAATATGTAAAGCATCAAACATATTTCCGGCCGAAAATAAAAATACAAAATCATTGAGCTTATAAACATCTTGCCACTTTGTTTGTAAAGGTTCTCCTGCTTTTATTTTAGATAAAACTTTGGACAATTTTGGAATCAAATGCCGCTTGGCAATAACATTAAACGAGCCTTTGGCATCAATAATTATTTTAGGCTTGTGTTGTCCGGAAAAAATGATATATTCAATAATCCGTCGCAGCAAACCGTCTCCCCCACTCACTACCACATAATCTACTCCGGTCAACGGTAAATCATAAAAATCTTTTTCGGTTGTATTGATTATTTCATGCCCCGTTAAATCTATAGTAGTGTTAATTGTGATTATTTTCATAGATGCTGTTATAATTACAAATTCAAAAATACGATTTTTTTTAATGCTTGAATAATAGGCGGTCATTTAATGTATTCCAATAAAAAATGATATTTTTGCAACATATAAACCCGATTATGTCGATACCAAAAATCTTAATTCCCGCTTCAAAAAGCTTGTCCAACCGGTGGTTAATATTACAGTATTTGTATCCGGCATTACAAATCAACAACTTATCGACAGCTAAAGACACAGAAGTTTTGCAAAAAGCTTTAAAAAATATTAAGCAAGGTAAAACTCATATCAATATTGGACATGCCGGAACTGCCATGCGTTTTTTGACTGCTTTGTTCAGCAGTTTAGACGGACAAGATTTTGTATTGGAAGGCTCCGCCCGTATGCACCAACGCCCTATAAAAATTTTAGTGGATGCATTAAAACAATTAGGCGCAGACATTTCATACCTAGAAAATGAAGGCTATCCACCTTTGGCTATCAAAGGAAAAAAATTGAATAAATCGCAAGTAACAATTGCACAAAACGTCAGTAGCCAATATATTTCAGCGCTAATGCTTATTGCGCCTTCGTTGCCGGAAGGGTTACATATTAATTTATCGGGCAACCAAGTATCAAAACCCTATGTGCAAATGACGGCTTCAATTCTTAATAGTTTAGGTATCAAAGTTTTACAAAAAAACAATTCTATTAAAATTTACTCGGCCAAATCTCTATTGCATAAAACAGTCAACATTGAAGGCGATTGGTCATCAGCTTCCTACTTTTACGGATTGGCAAGTCTTTATAATACTCCCGATTATTTTTTATCACCTTTTTTTCCTGATAGTTGGCAAGGGGACCAAAAAATAGCCGGTTATTTTTCAAGTTTAGGCATTATCACGTCTTATGAAAGCAATGGCATTCGTTTGACAAAAAAAACCGATTTTATTTTACCAACTTATTTAGAGTTTCATTTAATAGACACACCCGATTTGGCACAAACATTAGCTGTAACTTGTTTAGCATTAGGTATTCGTTGCAAGCTGACCGGTTTACAAACTTTGCGTATTAAAGAAACCGACCGCTTGGCCGCTTTGCAAACCGAAATGAAAAAATTAGGCGCAAATGTAAACATTACCGACAATTCTTTTGAATTGACAAATCCGGTTGTTAATAAGCAAAATGTGCGTATTGACACCTATGATGATCATCGTATGGCAATGAGTTTTGCCATATTACAAAAAAAATTTCCCGGTATCATTATTAATAATCCGGAGGTTGTGATTAAATCATTTCCCGATTTTTGGCAAAAATTCAACTTGATTTAAAAATCAAACTTGAATTTATCTTTTAAATATATGAGATCAGGATATTTTTCCATCAATTTTTTCAGTTTATCTTTATTAGAGTAAATAAATTCTTTTTTCTTTTCTTCTTTAACTTCAATAACAAAATCGATATCATAGTTATTAAGATTGGTTCTTAAAAACTTTAAAACCTTTTCTTTATTGCGTTCCAATTCGGTTTTTAATGCCTTGCTTGTCAATGTTAAATGAATTTTTTGGTCTATAATGCGCGGGTATTTATCTATGGTTAGAATTGACAAGAGATTTTTTTCATGATTTTTTCGCAATTTATCTAAATATTCCAACCAATATTTGTCAAAATCCTCTTGAGTAAAGACATCTTTAGGCAAAACCTGTCCTTGCAACATTTTATTTTTTTCAAAAATCTCCTCTTTCTTTTTACGCAAGCCTTTTAATGATAAACCACTCACTGATATATTTTTTGAATCCGGTTTGTTTTTGATCTTTACAGGTGATTCCGGCTCTGAAATGGTATCTTCAACAATTTTCGGCTCGTTATAAGTATTTTTTTGGAAACTGTTATCTCCGACTTTGTCATTAAATGGTTTTACACCGGATACATTATTCCTAAAATAAGATGCCGGTATAATGTCAACTATTTTTTTTTTGGCTTCATCTAAAGATAGAGAAGCTAATTTCATCAAAGTGAGCTCTACTAATAAATGAGGACTTTTACTTAATTTATAATCAATATCCGTTTTGGTGGTGAGTTCCAAGGCTTGCATCAGCAATGGTAATTCAATAGATTTTGATTGGGTCAAATATTTCTTTTTGATATTATCACTGACTTCTAACAAATCTACAGTGCCGGGGTCTTTGGCGACAAGTAAATCACGTAAATGTCCTGATAAACCGGCAATAAATTGATGTGCATCAAAACCTTTGTAAAGTAATTCATTAAAATAATTAAGAATTTCGGGGATATTATTTTGCAGCATCAAGTCAACCATTTTAAAATACACATCGTAGTCCAAAATGCTCATACTTTCGGATACGATTTTACGGGTAATTTTGCCATCGGAATAACTGACCACTTTGTCAAATAACGATAAAGCATCGCGCAAAGCGCCGTCCGCCTTTTGTGCTATTAAAAAGAGAGCATCTTCTTCGGCTTCCAAGCCTTCTTTTTCAACTATATTTTTTAAATGCTCTTTGATATCAAAAGCGCTGATACGTTTAAAATCATAGATTTGACAACGGGATAAAATAGTAGGTATAATTTTATGTTTTTCGGTGGTTGCCAAAATAAAGACGGCATGCTGAGGCGGTTCTTCCAAAGTCTTTAAAAAAGCATTAAAGGCTTGGGTTGACAGCATGTGCACTTCATCAATAATATAAACTTTGTATTTCCCGACTTGAGGTGGGATACGCACTTGTTCTATCAAATTTCTGATATCATCAACCGAATTATTAGAAGCCGCATCCAATTCGAAAATGTTAAATGCAAAATCTTCATCATTAGATAAACCTTCCGCTTTATTTATCTCCTTTGCCAATATACGAGCACAAGTCGTTTTGCCCACGCCGCGCGGGCCTGTAAACAATAAAGCTTGTGCCAAATGATTCTTGGCAATGGCATTCTTTAAAGTATTGGTAACTGCTTGTTGTCCAACAACTTCCTCAAATTTTTGCGGTCTGTATTTTAAAGCGGAAACTATATAATTCATAAACTATGTTAATTAAAACAAAGATAATTCTTTTTTTAATATTTTTGCAACTAAACTTTTTAACATAAATATATGAAAGCAAAAATTGCAGTTACTACAAACAAAAATGGTGATAAAATAGCCGAACATGCCGGTCATGGCGTCTATTTTAAGATTTATGAAGTGGATCAACAAGAAGGACTAACCGGTTCAAAAGTGATTAAAGTCGATAAAGAACATACTTTACATAATCTATTACACAATCCGCAAACCAATCCGGCTGAACATGAAGTATTAAATAGTCAAATATTACTAACAGGTGGTATTGGTATGGGAGCTATCGGCAAATTGGCACAAATGGGTGTAAGAGCTTATATTGTAGAAGAAACGGATCCTGATGAAGCCGTTAATAAATTAATTGCCGGAACATTGCGAGCCGTTGACCCCACAACTTATCAACATACGCATCATCACAACCATGGCGACGGTCATGATTGTAAAGGACATAACCATTAAAAAAATAAGAGAGGCTGTCTCAAAAGTGTTTTTCATAAATGGTGAATAAAATATTGAAACAATAAGTTGTTAATTATTAAGTATGAGATTCCTCACTTTGTTTGGAATAACAGATAATTCACTCTTTTGAAACAGTCTCTCTTTTGTTTATTCAATAAAAAAATATTATTTCATAAATTGTTTGGATACTTTTTCCGCTTTTTTGCTTTCGCTGTAATCATAAAAGCCTTCACCCGATTTAACTCCTAATTTACCGGCTTCTACCATTTTGACCAATAAAGGATTGGGCGCATATTTAGGATTTTTAAAGCCGTCATACATGACATTTAATATAGCCAAACAGACATCCAAACCGATAAAATCAGCCAATTGTAATGGTCCCATGGGATGTCCCATACCCAATTTCATCACCGTATCAATTTCACTGACACCGGCCACACCGTTGTATAAGGTTTCAATGGCTTCGTTAATCATAGGCATCAATATTCTATTAGCAACAAATCCCGGGTAATCATTGACTTCTACAGGCACTTTGCCTAATTTTTTAGATAAGCTCTCTATGGTTTTATAAGTATCATCTGATGTAGAATAACCGCGAATAATTTCTACCAGTTTCATAATGGGCACCGGATTCATAAAATGCATGCCAATCACCTTATCCGGACGATTAGTCACAGAAGCTATAGTGGTAATGGAAATGGACGAAGTGTTGGATGCCAATATGACATTATCCGGTGTAAGTTCGCTTAAATCTTTAAATATTTTTAATTTCAAATCTATATTTTCCGTGGCTGCTTCAACCACCAAATCAACGCCTTTGACACCATCGGATAGGTTGTCAAAAGTCGTTATATTTTTTAATGTTTGCTCTTTGGTAGCTTCATCTATTTTTTCTTTGCTTAACAACCGCATTAAATTTTTAGTAATGGTGTCCAAAGCCCGCTCCAAGGCATTTTTAGACACATCAATCAAATGCACTTGATAACCGGATTGGGCAAAAACGTGTGCAATACCGTTACCCATGGTGCCGGCGCCTATAACTGCTATTTTATTCATAATTATATTGTTTTAGATTATTTTTTATTGATTGAAACAAATTTACATTTTTTTATAGATTTTTCCTATGAAATTGATTATTTTAGACTTTAAATTATTTTACCTTATGAGAGATACGCCTATGCACCAAGGATTACGCAACAAATTGGTTCAAGAACTTCAAAATAAGGGCATTACCGACAGCAAAGTTTTGAAGGCTATAGCCCAAATACCACGACACTTATTACTTGAATCTGCCTTTGAGCCGCATGCTTACCAAGATAAGCCTTTTCCGATAGCAGCCGGTCAAACCATATCACAACCTTATACCGTGGCTTTTCAAACCCAACTGCTCGAAATACACCCCGGAGACAAAGTATTGGAAATAGGCACCGGTTCGGGCTACCAAGCGGCAATACTCCATCAACTAGGCGCGCAAGTTTATACCATAGAACGTATTAAGGAATTGTATCTCAAAGCCAAGCAACATTTAGAAAAATTAGGTATTCGTTTAAAATATATGGGGTATGGAGACGGCTACAAAGGCTTGCCTCTATATCAACCTTTTGATAAAATTATTGTTACGGCTGCTGCTCCTTATGTGCCTGATGCTTTGATAGAACAACTTAAAAATGGCGGACGCATGGTCATACCTGTCGGAGAAAAAGTGCAAGAAATGTTGTTGATAACCAAAGATTTAAACGGAAACATAAATGAAACCAAACATGGCTTATTCCGGTTTGTGCCTATGCTAAAAAACAAAGATTGATCAGTAAAACATAACAAAAAAACCCGCTGTATAGCGGGCTTTTTTATATAAAGTATATTATCATTATTATTTTTTCTTCTCTTCATCTTTTTTTGCCAAATCATACATAACGGGTGTTGCAATAAACAAAGATGAATAGGTTCCGACAACAACCCCTACAATTAAGGCAAAGACAAATCCACGAATACTTTCACCACCAAAAATAAAGATGGCAATCAATGTTATCAAGGTGGTCAATGAGGTGTTTAAGGTTCTTGACAAGGTGCTGTCCAAAGCTTGATTAATTTTTTTAGTTAACGGCCAAGAGGCATGTTCTTTCATAAACTCACGAATACGGTCAAAGATAATCACCGTATCATTTAACGAGTAACCGATAACGGTCAAGATAGCAGCAATAAAGGCTTGGTCAATCTCCATATTAAACGGTGCAAAACGCCAAGTCAGTGAAAATATTCCCAATACCACCAAAACATCATGGAATACCGCAATAACGGCACCGGCACTATATTGCCATTTTTTAAACCGGAATAAGATATATAAAAACACTACAAATAATGATCCTAAAACGGCATATACCGATCCTTTTTTGATATCATCGGCAATAGTCGGCCCAACTTTAATGGACTGCATACGACCTATCTTCTTGTTTTCGTCGCTACTGATAAAATCATCGTATGTATAACCTTTAGGGAAATAAGGTTTTAAACCTTCAAAAAGTTTTTCTTGAACTGTATTGTCAACTTTTTCACCCTCTTCGTTTATTAAATATTTGGTAGTAATTTTTAATTGGTTATCACCACCATATTTCTTAACATCAGGGGCAAATTTATGGCCTTTTTCATCTACAAAAGTATTAGATAAATTATTTCGGACTTCATCGGCATTGATATTTTTATCAAAAGCCACTATATAAGTCCGTCCACCTACAAAATCAACGCCCGGGTTTAAACCATTGGTAAAAATAGAAATCAAACCGATGGCAATAATAGTGCCTGAAACAGCATAGGCAATTTTGCGTTTGCTCAAGAAATCAATACGCACATTGCTAAACCAGTCGCGTGATATTTTGGTGTCAAAGGTTAAAATTTTACCTTTACTGATATACCAATCTATCAATAAACGGGTGATAAATATAGCCGTAAATAATGATGTGCCGATACCTATCAACAAAGTAGTGGCAAAACCTTTGATGGGGCCGGTTCCGAATATTAATAATATCAAACCGGTTAAAGCAGTAGTGATATTGGCATCAATAATAGATGATAAAGCGTTTTTAAAACCGTCGTCAACGGCATCACGTAAGCTCTTGCCACGTCGTAATTCTTCGCGTACACGCTCGAAAATGATAACGTTAGCATCAACCGCCATACCTATGGTTAATACGATACCTGCCAAACCGGGTAAGGTCAATACCGCATTTAAACTGGCCAAAATACCAAAGATAAATAAGATGTTTAAGATTAAAGCAATATCTGAGAATAGACCGGCTTTGCCATAATATCCGAACATCCATAAGAAAATAAAAATAAAAGCGAATACAAATGATAATTTTCCACCTTCAATAGCTTTTTTACCTAATGAAGGGCCTACAATTTCCGACTGAACGATATCAGCTTTGGCCGGCAATTTACCCGCACGTAAAACATTAGCCAAATCTTTGGCTTCTTCTAACGAAAAGTTACCGGTAATTTCGGAACGCCCACCTGTAATTGGACCACTGGAAACGCCCGGAGCCGAATAAACAATATTATCTAATACTATGGCAATTCCGGTTTTATCGTTAAAAGCTTGGGTGGTCATTTCTTTCCACTTTTTGGCACCGGCACCGTTCATTTGCATGGTTACGGCCGGATTACCAAATTGGTCATAAGATGACTGTGCATCTACAATAACATCACCGCTAATAGGAGGAATATTGTCTCTGTTTCCTTTTATGGCATATAAATAAACCACATCGCTTTTCTTAGCGGGTTTGCCCCATAAAAATTTAATGTTTTTAAGATTATCAGGCAACATTTTTTTAGCCTCGGGACTGGTAAGCATTTGCATTACTTTGTCCTTATCTTTAATTTTGACAATACCGACACGAGAAAAGCTGCCGGGTTGCAAATACTTGAATAATGATTCTTTTTGTGTATCATCTACCAATAAACTATCGGCATCTTTGGCAGTAGAGTCTTTTTTAACAGCAGAATTTTTTGCATAATAAGCATTAAGCTGTTGTAAATAAGGCAACACGTCTTGTGCATTATAAGCATGCCAAAATTCCAATTGTGCCGTGCTTTGCAATAGTTTTTTTACACGTTCTATATCTTTGGCACCAGCTAATTCCACCAATATACGCCCCGATTTACCCAAACGTTGGATATTGGGTTGTGTTACCCCGAATTTGTCTATCCGTTTACGTAATACTTCAAAGGCACTGACCATAGCATCATCCACTTTTTTATGGATAATTTTTTTAACTTGGTCGTCAGGCATGTTAAATTTGATTTCATCCGAAAGATTACGGTTACCAAATATTTCGGGAGAGCTAAGTTTAACGGGATTTTTTGACTGGCTATTTATTTTGTCAAATGCTTCAAAAAACAAGTCTATATATGGTTTATCACTGCTTTTTTGCATTTCACTGGCTTGCTCCAAAGCTTGATTAAATACCACATTTTTACTGTTATTGGCCAAATTTTTCAAGATATCCTTGACCGATACTTGCAAAATAACGTTGATACCGCCTCGCAAATCCAATCCCAAGTTCATCTCACGATTTTTTAAGTCATCGTAAGTAAAATCGGAACCCAAGATGCTGAATACCGGTTTATTGTTTAATGAATCTAAGTAATGTTTTTCTTTTTTGTAATCACCCTGAGCATATTGTCTGGCTTCTTTTCTGATTTGATTACTTTTAAATGTAAATGATAAGGTATATAAACTTATCAATCCTAAAATAGTAGCAAATACTATTACAAGTCCTTTATTTCGCATTCTCTTCTGTTTTTTTCAGTTCGTTATTCAATTTGACGGGCAAAGATAATTTTTTACAATGTAATTTCAAATTTTTTTACCCTTTTATTACATTAATGTATTAAAATTTATAAGTTAAGGCTAAAGCCGGATAATTTTTATGACGATTTTGAATTATATTAAACCCAACTTGCATTTTTTTCCGGGCATATTTATACCGGATATGATTTTGCTTTTCATCCAGTAAATACTTGCCGTGAATCCAGTCATATAAATAGCTGCCGATAATTAGAGCAAGAGAGCCATAGGCAATAATCAAATCACTGGTGGGCACATTATATTCCAAACCGGTATTATCTAAAAATATTATTTCGGTCAACGACTCATCCGAGAGAGATAAATAAATCCAACTCAAATATCCCAAACTTCGGGTGCCAAGTATATAATAACCGGTTTTTTTCTCCCCTATTTTAAAGTGGACATGACCGGGCAATATTGCGGCTATAACCATATCTTGCATACGCAAATCGGTGCTGAGAATCTTAAATTCTTCATAAGTCATCTCCTTGGGGATGGCCGGTATGTCAAAATTGGAATTTTTTTGATGTTTATAAATATCCAAATCTTGCGCCCGTAAATTACCAGTCCATAATATCAAAGATAAAATAATAATTAATCTTCGCATTATTAATAATTTAACGAGTCCAAGTATTGTTGTTTTTTCTTCCAAAAAGCTAAAATTTCCAAATTTTTAGCGACATTTTTCTCCACTTCCTTTTTAAACGGATTATTTTTATCATCGGATTTTATAAACAACATATTGTTTTCCAATTGTTCTATCTCCTTTAAAATACCTTCTATTTTTTGACGCACATAGCGTTTTTCTGAATCTAATTTTCGATAATTTTCTTCTTCATAATATTGGTCAACGGTATTTTTAAATTTTAAAAAGGATAATTCGCGTTTGTCAATATTGAGCTTGTCATATAATGAATTAATAAATTTGTTAAATTTGACATTTATATAATGCTTATTATCAGGCACATACCCCAATGTTTTCCACTTGGCAATTATCTCTTTGATATCTTCAATGGTATAATTGACATTATCGTCAATTTCTTTAAATTGTTCTTTTAATTCATTGAGATAAGCTTTCTTTTTGGTAAAATTGTCAAATTCTTCATTTTTTTCTGACCTTATATGGTTGTGGTATCTGTCAAAATAATGGTTACAGGCTGCCCGGAATTGTTGCCAAATTTTTTCGGAATACTTGCGGGGAACATGGCCTATTTTTTTCCATTCTTCTTGTATTTGTTTATATTTTTGAGTGGCAGACTCCCAGTCTTCACTATCTTTCAATTCTTCGGCAATTTTTATCAATGCCATTTTTTTATCCAGATTTTCCTTTTGTAATTCTTTGAGCGACTTATAAAAACTATTTTTATGTTTATTAAACTCTTTTATGGTTGATTTGAATTCATCCCAAATTTCTTCTCTATATTTTTTAGGCACATAACCTATCTGGTAAAAAGTTTCGCGCAATTGCTCCACTTCTTTGATTTTCTTTTGCCAATCTTTGTGATTTTCGGGAATATCGGCAGTAAGCTCTTTAAGTTTTGCTATCAGTTCTCTTTTTTTCTCTAAATTTTGGACAAATTCTTCTTTAAGTTTTTTATAAAATTCACGTCGTTTATCATGTATTTGTTTGGTAACTTCTTTAAATTCTTCCCAAACTTTTTCTCTATACTCTCTGGCAACCGGACCGGTTTCTTCTTTCCATTTTTTGTGCAGCATTTGCAATTCTTTAAATATTTGATGAATATCATTTTGTTGCAATAATGCTTTGGCACGTTCAATAATATCTTGCTTTTCTTTTAAATTTTCTTGAAAAACCTTGTCTCTATAATCACGATCCAAATCTAATAAATCGTAGAAACGTTCTTCATGATGTTTAAAAGTTTGCCATATATCTGTATATTTGGCACGCGGAATACTTCCGGCTGTTCGCCATTGTTTTTGTATTTCTTTAAACTTTTTGATACGTTCTTCAAAGGTATATTCGGTAGAGTCGATAATTCCCTTTAAAGCTTCAATCAAATCTTGCCGTTTTTTAAGGTTGTTTTCCAAACGGTCTTGAATTTCCTTACGGTAGGCTTGTAATTTGGATTTAAACTCCTTCCAAACATAATTAAATTCTCTGACTTCCGGAATTTTTAAATCGACATCTTCAACCTCGGGATTTGCCGCTTTATATTCCGCTAATTTTTCTTCAAATTTTTGATCAAAAGCAGATTTTATTTCTTCAAAATGTGTTTTGATTTTTTGAACGGGATGTTTCTCCAAAAGTTGTTTGGCTTCATTGAGCAATGCAGCAAAATCAAAGTCTTTGTAAGACAATAGCGGTATATGCTCGTCATGCTTTTCTTCTTGGGGCTCTTTGTCTATTTCCGACTCTGAAGCCACATGTTGTTCAATTTCGTCAACCACTTCTTCCACTGATTTTTCTTCCAATAATTTTTGGTTTTCTTCCACAGCGTTTTCATTAGAAATTTCGTCGACCTGATCTGCCGGTTGTGAATTTTTTTGTCCGGAATTATTTTGCATATCCGGTGATGCATTCATTCCATCTGCCTGTGGCAGGTTTTCGTTTCTTTCTTCTACCATAATAGTAAATTTACCAATTAATATTTTGAAGCGAAATTTAACAATTTTTTTTGAATTACCAGCGACTTTTTGATTGCCATATTTGCCAAGCGGCTTCGGCTTGTAAATGCAACATATTCAACCCGTTAGAGATGGTAGCACCTTTTTTTGATGCAAATTGTAAAAACAAGCTTTGCGGCGGATTGTAAACCAAATCGTAAAATAAGTGCCGGCTGCTCACAAAATCGTAAGGAAAAGAGGGAAATTGACCGGTGTGAGGAAAGGTGCCCAAAGGTGTTGTGTTAATGATTAGCGTGTAGTCTTTTATAAGGTCACGGGATAAGTCTTGATACGAAATTTGTCTGTTGTTTTTTGGTGACCTGGAGACCAATAAAAATGATATTTGTAAGCGGGTTAGCGCATAAGCTACGGCTTTTGCTGCGCCGCCCGTGCCTAATATTAAAGCTTTTTTATGGTGCGGTTTTAATAAGGGTTTTAAACTTTCCGTAAAACCGTAAATATCAGTATTATAAGCTGCTATCTTTTTGTTTTTATTGATAAATAATGTGTTTGCAGCACCGGTTTTCAATACTTCGTCCGAAAGAAAATCTGCGTATTTTAAAACTTTTTCTTTGTATGGAATGGTAACGTTTAAACCTAATATTTCGGGATATGTATCGAGTAAAACCGGTAAGGCATCTATATTGGCAATGTCAAAATTCAAATATTCGTAATCATTGATATTTTCTTTCAAAAATTTTTCTCTAAAATATTTTTGCGAAAAAGAATGGGTTAACGGATGTCCTATTAATCCGAGGATTTTTTTGGCCATTTATTTTATTTTTATTCGTTAGCTGAAGCTTTTTCAATCCAAATAATACTTATAATACCTGCCAGCATCAATAACAAAGCTATAAAAAAATGCATATCATAATTTTTGGGCCAAATTTTCTCATAATATAACACAATTGGTTTGCCGTGTTTTTCTAAAACTTGTCCGTTTTGCATCATGAAAACTGCTTTTTTCCAAGGCCATAAAATACATAATGAACCTAAAATAAAACCTGTTAATAATGCTATGGTCACATTACGATAACGCTTAAATAACCATGATAATATATGTGAAAAAGCCAATAATCCAATGACAGCACCCAAGGCAAAAGGAATGATTATCTTTAGATTAAAATGGTTGATGGCGTCAATGGCTACTAATTGATAGTTGCCTAATAAAATTAAAACAAAAGAACCTGACAAACCGGGTAAAATCATACTGACAATTGCAATAATGCCATTGAGAAACAAATACCACGGATTATCATTTTCTACAGCCGGATGTAAAATGGTTACTGTAATGGCAATCAGGGTGCCTATCACCAAACTGACATAAGTTGTCCATTCCCATCTGCTAACGGTTTTACCGACAAAATATACCGATGCCAATACCAAACCGAAAAAATAAGCCCATATAAAAACCGGATAATGCACAAATAAATAGGAAAATAATTTAGCTAAAGACAAAATTGCAACCACTAAACCAAAACCTACCGGCAACACAAAAGCCAAATCGGTATGCTTGGCAAAAGCGCGCCATTTAAAACCGGTTAAAAGTTTTAAGGCTTGCCAATCAAAAGATTTAATGGCATTGATCAAACGTTCGTATATACCGGTTATCAAGGCTATGGTTCCTCCCGAAACACCGGGAATCACATTGGCGGCACCCATGGCCATGCCTTTTAAAAATAACGAAAAACTAAATTTTTGGTTTGGCATGTTTTTATCTTTATTGTCCCAGCATTCTTTTCTTAATTTCTTGTGAGTCAGGATAAGCTTTTTTGGCATCAAGCAACAACTGTCTGAATTTCTCGACTTTATGAGTTTGCTTGTATAAATCGGCGAGTTTTAAAATGATGTCTAACTTTTTTTCTCCGAGTTTTAAACTCATCTCCAAAGCCGGAATAGCTTTGTATAAATCGTTTTTAAGCACATAAATATCAGCTAATAACACAAACAGCTCTTGATTGTTAACTATTTCCAAAGCTTTTTTGGCTATGTCCAAAGCGCCGTCCAAATCGTTAATCCTTATTTTTATTTGCACCACTCTAATCCATGATTTATAATGACCGGGATCTTCGGCTATAGCTAATAAATAATACTCGGCCGCCTGATTGTAATCATTAATTTTTTCATAAATACGTGCCATGTGATAATATGTAAAGGCTGTCGGATCGGCTATTTTTAATGTCTGCCGGTAGCATTCCAAAGCTTTGGTGTATTGTTTTAACTTGTTATAGATATAAGCTTTGTCATAATAAGCGCCTAAAAAGCGGTCGTCAATGGCAATGGCAAATTCAATGGCTTTTAATGCTTTATTATAAGCTTCTTGATTGATATATTTTTTGGCCAATAAGCTCCAGGCTATTTCGCTAAACGGATTTTTATCGACATATTCTTCTAAAAAAGCCGTTGCTTTGTCCGCTTCATCCAATAAATCATAACATGTAATGGCATTATATAAAGAAGTAGAACTGGCCGGGTTTAAACGCAATGATTCCAAAGCGGTATTTAGAGCCGACCTGTAATCATCTAAATAAAGATATTCAACGGTCATCAATTCATAAATTTCTTGGGGATCATGATCGGGTAAATCCAATGCTTTTTGTAAGGCTGCAATGGCCTCTCGATGCATATGCTTGCGTGAAAACAATTCGGCCTCCAACATGGGTATTTCTATACGATCCGGCTCTTGATTTTGCAATTCTTTTAATAATTGCATGGCTTTATCCAATTGATCATCTAAGGCGTATAGTTCTGCTTTATACAACTGAATATCAACACTTTGATGATGTTGCTGCAAACCGATTTCTATGGCTTTGTAGGCCATATTATAATTGGCCATAACGATATATTCATCTATGATATCCAAAAACTCATCGACATCAAAAAAATAACTTTTATTGGTTCGAAGCATCGCCTCAAATCGCTGAGTTAGTTTGTTATTATAATCTTTCGGCATACTCTTTTACTTTTTAATAGCGCAAAATTACATAAAAAGATGCTTATAGTGCCTGCTTATTATCAATAGTTATTAACATACTTATTGATATTTATTTTTCTGATGACTTGGTGGTTGATAATAGGTTCACACGGTTCTATAAATGACTCATTGCAGAATATTATACCAAAAAGACATATAAAAAAGTTCTTAATGAAAAATTATAGAATTTTTTGGCTCATATGGTATACGGTGGTGAGTATATGAGGCGTTGGGCAGTTTATTGCACCAACTATTCAATTTACTATGCCGTTTATTAATGTTCATATCGTTCATTTTAACTACTTATCGCCCAATGCCTTATATACATTGTTCTGCGTTCGTTATTTTTTATTATCATCTATCAAATATACAGTTCCTTTACCTTTTCCTACGGTTCTAATTACTTTCTCTCGTTTCATATATTGCAAATCCTTTTTTATTGTATTTATGTTTATTTCTTC
>JAMOMQ010000140.1 GCA_027066995.1 Flavobacteriales bacterium | reverse complement strand
AAATTTTAAACTCTTATTGGCTATAATTATGTTTATATTGGGAATAGCTTCACTAATTAATAGTATCAGATAAGGTTACTTTAACCAATTTGGTATTAGACACAGATTTATAGCAGATTACGCTGATTATCGCAGATATATTTTTGCTTTGCAAAAAAGAAGAAGCGTGTAAATCCGTTAAATCCGCGTTATCCGCGTCACAAAAATAATTAGGCTGTCTCTAAAGGCCTATTAAAAATAATTTTAGTAAAAAATAAATTGTTAAACTATTTATTTTCAGTCTTAAGATGCCTCACTTTTATTCGGAATGACAGCTGATTCACTCTATTGAGACAACAACGAATTTAAATCAAAGCATTGCTAATCTGCTTGGCTTGTTTAACACGGTCTGCCAATCCGACACCGTCGCGAATGCTACCGGCCAATATCAATCCAGGAAATGTTTTTTCAATATCATCAATACTTTTCAAACGCTTTGAAGAATCGGCACCATACTGGGCAATGGCTTTTTTATAAGATTTGACAAATTGCATATCAGGATTAAAATCGGTCAATTGCATCATTTGTTTAAAGTCTTTGGCAACGAGCTCAAGCAATTTGGTTTTGGGCATTTCTATCAATTCGGAGCGTTTTAAACCACCTATAAACAAGGTGAACAAAGCGCCATTTTCAGGGGCTCTGTTTTTAAATATACTCGACATAAACAACAAGCCTAAGATATTTTTATGTTCTTTCATCGGCACTAGCCCCCCAAAAGCTTTTAAATCGCCCCCCTGCCAGTGTTTAAAACCTAAGCCTATTTCTATCACCGGTGCGTAACGCAAATTGGTTATATCAAGCCACATATTTGAAGGGACAAAAGGCAAAAGCTTGGGTAAGGCTTGTGCTTGCACAGCGCTAATCACGTGCGTAAATTCTTGATTATCAATAAAATATTTATTTTTGTTATAATTTATATTGATATTTTTACGGTTTAAACAGATGTGTTCATCTCCAATATGTTTTACCAGCGCTTTAACCAGATTTTCCAAGCCGCCTTTAATAGAAAAAATATCTTTGGTTACTTGTTTTTCCAAAGCAGTTTTTGGCTGCTTGGCTTTTTTATAGGCCCCTTTGATAAAACTACCGTATGTTTGTTCCAATGTATATAATTTTGGTAAAGCATATTTAGTAACCAAATAATCAGGATCACCGGCATAAATACCCGAAATAAACGGATCAATGGCATAGTCTAAAAAACTCTGTCCCAACCGGCGCTTGACCATGGCGGCAACCGTCTCATCCGGATTAGTTCCGGGCGCCCTGAATGGCTCACCCAAAACGCGCAACTTATCATAAAAAGTAAAAAGCGGTGTTCGTATGGCAGACCACAAACCGGAAGGCAATGCTTCCCAACGATTATTTTTCCATATCAGTCTTTTTTTAGACGCACTTTGTGCAATATCTATCTCAATATCAGAATTTAATTCATTTAATAATTGCACAATCTCAATATTAGACAAAGTGCCTGAATTGGGGCCGTGTTCATACAAAAAACCATCTTTTAAACTGCTTTGTATCACACCTCCGGCACGATTATTTTTTTCAAATATTTTAACCGGAATACCGGCTTTTTTGAGATAATAAGCTATGGTCAATCCGGTAATACCGGCACCTATTACTGCTACTTTTTTTGTCATGTAATCATAATTAATCCAAAGTCATACGCGCTTTGGGAGTAATACTTAAATCATTAAAACGCTTGTCTAAAAATTTGAGATAACCAACAATGGCAATCATAGCGGCATTGTCTGTGGTGTATTCAAATTTTGGAATAAACACTTCCCAGCCTTCTGTTTGTTGCGCTTCCAATAAAGCTTTTCTTATGCCCGAATTAGCCGAAACACCACCGGCTATGGCTATACGTTTAATGCCGGTTTGAGCTACAGCCATTTTGAGTTTATCCATCAAAATATTTACAATGGTATATTGTATGGAAGCTGACAAATCGGCTAAATTTTCTTGAATAAAATCCGGATGCTCCTTAGTCTGTTTCTGTAAAAAATATAAAATAGCTGTTTTTAAACCGCTAAAACTAAAATTGAGACCGGCCACTTTAGGTTTGGTAAATTTAAAGGCTTTAGGATTACCTTCTTGGGCATATTTGTCAATCAACGGGCCGCCCGGGTAGGGCAGTCCCATAATTTTGGCCGATTTGTCAAAGGCTTCGCCTACGGCATCGTCAAGAGTTTCGCCCAAAATATTGAAATCAAAATAATTATTTACTTGCACAATTTGTGTATGCCCACCACTGATAGTCAAGGCTAAAAATGGAAATTGGGGTAATTTCATTGTATTTTCCTCAATAAAATGTGCCAAAACATGCGCTTTCATATGATGCACACCAATTAGTGGTATGCCCAAAGCCAAACTTAACGATTTGGCAAACGAAGCACCAACCAGCAACGACCCCAATAATCCCGGGCCCTCGGTAAAAGCTATAGCCGACAAATCTTGTTTGTCTATACCCGCTTCTTTTAAAGCCAAATCAACAACGGGCACAATATTTTGTTGGTGTGCCCGCGATGCCAGTTCCGGCACCACACCGCCATACTGCTCGTGTATGGCTTGATTGGCCACTTTATTACTGATAATTTGACCGTTTTTTAACACCGCCGCAGCCGTGTCATCGCATGAGGATTCTATCCCTAAAATATAGATGTTTTTATTATTTTTGTTTTTTGATTTTTCAGGCATAAAAATTGCTATTTTTATAGGCAAAATTACTATTATCTAAACGATATTAAAAGCTTTGTTAAAATATTATCCCGCACTATAATTATCATTCTGATAATCAGCTTATTATTGTCATTATTATTGGCTTTACCCGTTGTTCAAACAGCCTTGGCCAAACATTTTACCAAACAAATTAATGAAGATACCGGCGTGCATTTGCAGATTAATAAGTTGCAAATTACTTTGACCGGTGCCATTATCCTTAAAGATTTTATCGCTTATGATGATCATCAAGACACCATTTTTTATGGTAAAAGGCTACAAACCTACATTCGTAATCCGTGGCGTATCAGCAAAGACAACCGGTTAAAATTTGGCAAAACAAGTATAGATGCTCTTACCGGAAAAATTATTTATTACAAAGGTCAAAAAAAGTCCAACCTCGATATTTTTATTGACAAAATTGATGGTGAACCTAGTAAAAACAGTAATAGCGAGCCTTTTACCATAATGATTCAAAAACTCAATTTGGTCAATTCCAAATTTCAATACTTGGATTACAATAAACCATCACCGGTTATTTTAGATTTTAAACATATCCAAGCAAATATTGATGATTTTTTTCAAAAAGCCGATTTGGTATCACTCAATGTCCGGCATCTGCAATTAATTGACCACCGTGGTTTGCAAATTCAGAATATGAAAACGCGTTTTAAGTATGATGACCGCTCTATTGATATTAAAAACTTGTCGATAAAAACGCCTCATTCATCTCTACAAGCCGATTTGGTATTTCAATCGCCGGATAATGGTTATGCCGATTTTAATAACCGCATAAAAATCACCGGTAAAATTGCCCCGTCGGTTATTGGAACAAACGATATCAATTTGTTTAGTAAAATTTTTGCCCCCGATAAAAGCATAAAAATTCAAACACTGATATCAGGTCATTTAAACCGGATACGTTTAAAAAAATTAATAGCCCGTTCATCCAATCAAATACAAATAAACGGACATTTATTTTTGAACAATGCCTTCAATGATAAAAATTTTGCAGTAGGAGGTCAAACATCACATTTAATTTTTACTTTGGGTCGTATTCAACAACTCATTCCGGGCGTTTTAGACCATACCCTGATTGAAACATTGCAACCTCTGGGCGAAATAGACATGAAAGGACAATTAACCTATGCAACCAAAAGCTTATTAACAGACGTTGATGTCAATACGGCACTTGGAAAAATGTTTATTAAGCTGAAAATGAATCATCTAAACAACATTTCTCAAACAACCTATGAAGGGCATATTCAAACAAAACATTTTAAAATTAAAAAATTTGCCAAAGAAAATATTGATGATTTAAGCACCAATTTTAAAGTTAAAGGCAAAGGGTTGACCCTGGCATCATTAAATGCCAATTTTGTAGGACATGTTGATAACATACTATATAATAATTATTTATACCACAACATTAACATAAACGGCGATTTTCAAAAAAAACTGTTTCAAGGGCAATTTGATATTGCCGATGCAAATTTGGAAATGGATTTTGACGGTCTGATTGATTTTTCGGGCAAAAAACGTAAACTCGATTTTTATTCTGAAATCTGTAAAGCCAATCTATACAATCTCAATTTTTCAACCGATGAATTTGCACGATTGAGCGGTGAAGTCAATTTAAAAGCCGAAGGCACCAGTATTGATGATGTAATCGGAAATGCCCATTTTCAAAACCTAAAAATTGTCAATCAATACGATACCTATTTATTTGATGACTTTAGCATCAACTCTGAGTTTAATACAAAAAACGAAAGAAATATCAGTTTTAATTCAACCGATATAGTGCAAGGCTATATACGTGGCAAATTCAAATTTGAAACTATTCCGGTTTTAGTCAAAAACGCCTTTGGAAGTGTCTTTGCCAACTACGAAATAACGCCTGTTGCCAACACCCAATACATTAATTACAAATTCCGGATTTATAATAAAATTATTGAACTTATCAATCCCGATTTTAAAGTTGCTAAAAACACTTTAATAAAAGGAAAAATAAATTCTATTGATAACAAATTAAAACTCAAATTGTTATCTCCAAAAATATCATACACTCAAAAAGATTTTGTCAATGTCAATTTACAAATAGATAATAAAAACCCCTTATACAATATCTTTTTAAAAATTGACAGTATCAATACCGGCTTTTACCGGTTTAAAAATTTACGCCTTTTAAATACCACTATCAATGACACATTGTATTTAAAAACAAAATTTGAAGGTGGACAAAAATTTGACGACAAATATGACATTGCCTTTTATTATACAATGGATCAGTGGCAAAACTTTATATTCGGACTGCAAAAATCCACTTTACAGTTTAAAAATGTTCCTTGGCTTATCGATCCACATCAAAACAGCAATCAAATAACCTATAATCCGAAAAAAGATTCTTTAAAAATCAATGATGTATCGCTATTTCATTTGAGAGAACGCATATCTGTTTCGGGTTTAAAAAATAAAGACAGCCTGGATTATAAAATTAATTTGGACAGTATAAATTTAGCCCATATCACACCCGAAATTAAAGATTTTGATTTTGAAGGCAAAATCAACGGATTTGTTCATATTGCCAAATATCATAAGGAAATTTTACCATCTACCAAATTGAATATCAAAAACTTTAAAATGAATGGTGAAACCTTGGGCGACTTACAATTAAAAATGAGTGCATTACCCGGCGGCAACATTTTTGTTGATTTGGTCATACTAAAACAAGATTTACAAACCCTTAAATTAATCGGTTATATAGACCTGAGTAAAAAGAAACCCATAATCAATACAACTTTATTATTAAATGATTTTCCTGTCAAAACACTTCAGAATTTATTTAAAGACACTTTTACTAAAATACGTGGTAAAATAAGTGGTAGCGTTACTATGACCGGCCCTATAGACAATGTGTCATTTGACGGTAAACTATATCTTAAAGCTTTTGGTTTGACCATTTTAGCCTTAAATGTCGATTATCAATTTAAAGACAAAACCACCGTTTACCTGCACCATCAAACCTTTGAGCTAAAAAATGCCGTATTTTATGATACTAAATATAAAACCACCGGAGACATATCAGGTGTAATTAAACATCATAACTTTGACAATTGGTATTTGGATTTAGATATTAAAACCGGTAATTTACTAGTATTAGACACACCTCCCGACCCGTTGGAAATGTTTTATGGAACCGTATTTACTGCCGGTAGTGCCCGTATTCACGGTTATGTCAATCATTTAAAAATTGATGCATCAATGCAGACCAAAAAAAACACGGACTTTGTCATAACATTAACCGATGTAGAAACCATGGGCGAAGATGATTTCATTAGAATTATTTCCAAACAAGCTTATAAAAAAGAAAAGAAATCTAAGAAAAAGCATCGCAAAATTTATGAAGGACTCGAAATGAATTTCGATTTGGATATCACACCCGATGCACAAGTGGAAATATTATTAGATCAAGAATTCGGCAGCACCTTGGTAGCCAAAGGCAGCGGTCTGGTGCTTATGGAAGTTAATACCAACGGACAATTCAATATTTTTGGTGATTTTGCCGTGCAAGAAGGGGTATATAACTTTAAATACGGAGGCGTTATCGATAAGAAATTTGTGGTTGAACCCGGTAGTTACATCAGTTGGGAAGGCGATCCCTACAATGCCACCTTGGATATTAAAGCCGTATACGAAACCTTTGCCGATCCTACCGTTATACTGGCCGATCAAGGCCTCAACGCCAAAAAAATGCCTGTTGACGTCATAATATATTTAAAAAACAATCTGATGAAACCCGACATCAGTTTTGATTTGGAACTGCCCAAAGCCAATGCCATATTAAAATCCCAGTTAGATTATACCCTGAGCGATCCCGACAAAAAAACCTTGCAAGTTCTTTCTTTATTATCATTCGGTAATTTTATCAATGAAAATGATTATAACTTGTCCAGACAAGCCGGTGAAACCGCCGTTAAAACCATTTCTGAAACCGGTTTGAACATTCTCAATAGTATTATGGCACAAGATGACAAATTTCAAGTCAATTTGAATTACACCCGCGGCGATGAAAATATCAACCGCAATATAGTAACCGATCCGCAAGTAGGACTTAGCTTGGTAACGCAAATCAACAAAAAAGTTTATATCAACGGCAAAGTTGCTATTCCCGTAGGCCGATATACCAAATCATCTATTGTAGGCGATGTAGAACTCGAAGTATATCTCGATGAAAAAGGAAATTTGATTTTCCGTGTTTTTAACAAGCAAACCGAATTGGAATATATAGGTCAACAAGAGGGATATACACAAGGAATCGGTATTTCTTACCAAATAGATTTTGACACATTTAAGGATATTCTACAAAAATTTGGCATTTCTGTAAAATCAGAATAGATTTTTTATCAATTTACTATTATTTCACAATTTTATAAAAATTTACTATGCACGCATAATAAATTGTTTTATATTTGATTCACATAAAGAATATGTAACATATGTTGAAAGAAAAAACACTGGATCAAATAATACGTGAACTTTGGATGGGTATTACCAAATTATATAATGAAGAGGCCGCCAAATACGGTGGCACTATGGCTATAGGTTATGTGTTGCTTAAAATTGACCCGCAAGTAGGAACACCGTCTACCGCCTTAGCTCCCATGCTGGGTATGGAAACCACAAGTTTATCCAGAACTTTGAAAAAAATGGAAGACAAAGGTTTGATTTATAGAGAAAAAAATCCTTTTGACGGACGTAGTGTGCTCATAAAATTAACGGATTACGGTTGCAAAATGCGTGACAAATCTAAAGAAACCGTTTTGCACTTTAATGAAGTGATAAAACAGGCAATTGCAGAAGAATACTTGGATATATTTAGAAAAGTATCCATTACTATGTTGCAAATGGTGAATAACAAAGAGATTTTTAATCAACGATAAATTAAAATAACGATTAAACGATTAAACGATTCAACAATTAAACGATTCAACAATTAAACATATAATAATATGAAACGACGTATAGAAAAAGCAGCAGTAATAGGTTCCGGAATTATGGGTTCCGGTATCGCCGCACATTTGGCCAATGCCGGTGTGCA
>JAMOMQ010000139.1 GCA_027066995.1 Flavobacteriales bacterium | reverse complement strand
TTTGGAACTCTACGGCAGTGCGCACCAACAAGCCGTTACTTTACTCGATGTCATTGACAAAACCGTAACGCCCATGGGCGGCCGGCATATACGCAGGTGGTTGGCCTTGCCGTTAAAAGATAAAAATAGGATTGAAGAACGCCTTAAGATTGTAGCCGAATTGGTTAAAAACCAAAGTTTGCGCCTTGATACAGACCAACAACTCAAACAAATTGGCGACATAGAACGGCTGGTGTCTAAAATTGCCACCAGCAAAGTTAATCCCAGAGAAGTAGTGCAATTGTTATATTCACTGGACGCTATATTGCCTATTAAAGAACAACTGAGCCAACAAGATCATATCTCATTAAAAAAAATTGCCGATCAAATCAATCCTCTGGATTTGCTTCGTGATAAAATCAGAGAAACAATACGTGATGATGCGCCGGTCAATATTCAAAAAGGTCAAGTTATCAAGCAAGGTGTTTCGCAAGAGCTGGATGAGTTGCGAGCTTTAAAAACTTCGTCTAAACAAGTTTTGGATGATATAGTAACACGTGAAATAACCAATACCGGTATCAATTCGCTCAAAATCGGCTTTAATAACGTATTCGGTTATTATTTGGAAGTGCGCAACACCTACAAAGACAAAGTGCCGGAGAATTGGATACGCAAGCAAACTTTGACGGCTGCCGAACGTTATATCACCGAAGAACTCAAAGAGTTAGAAAGCAAAATATTGGGCGCCGAAGAAAAAATTTTGGAGTTGGAACAAAACATTTTTCAACAACTGATTACTTGGCTGCATACTTATATTGAAGCCATTCAAAACAATGCCAGGTTGATTGGCGATATTGACACCTATTTGTCTTTTGCCAAACTGGCTGTTCAACATAATTATACCCAACCGCAAATTGACAATTCCTTTGATATTGATATTAAAGACGGCCGTCATCCTGTGATTGAACAACAATTACCCGACGGCGAAGCATATATTCCCAATGATATTTTTCTTGATCGCGACCACCAGCAAATTATTATGATAACCGGCCCTAATATGTCCGGTAAATCGGCACTGCTCAGACAAACCGCCTTAATTGTTTTGCTGGCGCAAATAGGTAGTTTTGTGCCGGCCAAAGATGCCCGTATTGGTATCGTTGATAAAATTTTTACACGAGTAGGCGCTTCGGACAATATCTCTATGGGCGAATCGACTTTTATGGTCGAAATGAATGAAACTGCCAGTATCTTAAACAATCTATCGGACAGAAGTTTGATATTGTTAGACGAAATAGGTCGTGGCACTTCTACCTATGACGGTATTTCCATTGCTTGGGCTATAGCCGAATATTTACACGAACATCCGGCCCGTCCTAAAACTTTGTTTGCGACACATTATCATGAACTCAATGATATGACCAAGACTTTTGAACGGATTAAAAATTATAATGTATCTATTAAAGAAGTCAATAATAATATTATTTTTGTTAGAAAATTGGTGCCCGGCGGCAGCGAACACAGTTTTGGTATTCATGTAGCCAAATTGGCAGGCATGCCATTGAGAGTGGTCAATAAAGCCAAAAAAATTCTTAAAGAACTGGAAACCACCAAACAAAAAGAAACCGTAAAAGAACAACTCAACCAATCGACTAAAGGACTACAACTCAGCTTTTTTCAACTGGATGACCCGTTGTTAGAAGAAATAAAGGAAGAAATTTTAGATACGGACATTGATAATCTAACGCCGGTAGAAGCACTGATGAAACTCAATGAAATTAAACGTATGCTCACTCGCAATCAAAAGAAAAAACAGAAATAAATAAAAATTAAATTAAAAATAAATATGAAAAAATTAGGATTATTATTCGGACTATTACTGATTGTTACGGCTTGTAAACAAACTGCTCAAAATGACAAACCCAACAACAGCCCGAAAAAGAAGGTGGAAGCCAAAGCTTCTGAACGCAAAGCCGATCACAGCAAAACCAAATTTGTATTGTTTCAAAGTGATTACGACCCCAAAAAGACCTATCAAAAAATGAAAGATTACTTAGAAGGTCAAGGTATGTTTTACCCGCATATAGTCGATCACCAAACGGCTGCCCAAAATGCTAACATGACTCTCGAACCTATATATTTAGTCATATTCGGCAACCCTAAAATGGGCACTTTACTGATGCAAGAAAATCCGGAAGTCGGTATAGAACTGCCTCTTAAAGCATTGATTTACAAAGATAACGAAAACCGCACTTGGGTCATGTATAAAGACATGAACTATCTGAAAGATTTGTATTTCTTAAAAGACCCTAACGGTGTCATTGACAAAATGAACCAACTGCAAGCCGGGTTTAAACAGGCTGTTATTAATCCTATTAAAACCACGCAAATTACCGATGAAGAAATACAATAAAACCAAGCTTAAAAAATTTTTAAAATCTCAAGGTTATCATACCATAGTTCTGAACACCTTGCCGTCGGGACATCATGTATTAAAAGCCCGTCTCAACGGTGTTAAAGGGGTCTTTATTTTAGACACCGGTGCTTCCAGCACTTGTGTTGACACGGGTAAAACCGGTAAATTTAAACTCAAAACCAAAGAAACCGACCATAAAGCAACCGGAGCCGGCACCGCAGATATTGACATACAACTGTCTAAAAAAAACCAACTCAAAATAAAGGATTGGAGCATAAAAAAATTACCGGTTGTGGTTATGGATTTGTCTCATATCAACTCGGCATTAGCCATGTTTGACATAGAAGTAGACGGTATTATCGGGTCGGATATTTTACACCAAGGCAAAGGTATTATTCAATATGAAAAAGAACGTTTATTTTTAAAATAATGTTACAGGATAAAAACACTTCCAAAACAGATTTGAGCCAACTTGGCGAATTTGGCTTGATAGAAACCCTGACCAAAGACATTCAAATCAAAAATCCGTCAACCCTCAAAGGTGTTGGTGATGATGCTGCCGTTTTAAATTTTAAGTCAAAAAATACTTTGGTATCAACCGATTTGTTAGTAGAAGGCATCCATTTTGACTTGGCATATTTTCCCTTAAAACATTTGGGATACAAATCGGCCATAGTCAATTTTTCCGATATTTATGCCATGAACGGCACAGCTTCGCAACTATTGGTAGGCTTGGCGGTTTCCAATCGTTTTCCTTTGGAAGCTATTGCCGAAATTTATGAAGGTATCAAACTGGCTTGCCGCTTGTATGATGTAGATTTGGTAGGTGGTGATACCACATCGTCACGCTCCGGATTGATTCTCAATCCTACTGTTTTGGGACACGTAGCCCAAGGTAAAGAAGTGTATCGTAATGGTGCCCAACCCAATGATTTGATTGTTGTTACCGGTGATTTGGGGGCAGCTTATATGGGTTTGTTGGTATTGCAACGTGAAAATGAAGTGTTTAAAGTCAATCCGCAACACCAGCCCGATTTATCGCCTTATAGTTATGTGGTTGAACGGCAACTCAAACCTGAAGCTCGTAAAGATGTGCCCGTTATTTTAGAAGAATTGAAGGTGCAGCCTACCGCCATGATTGATATATCGGACGGTTTGTCTTCCGAAGTATTACATATAACCAAACAATCGGGAGTTGGCGCACATATTTATGCCGAAAAAATTCCCATTGATCCGCAAACGGTCTTAACAGCCGAAGAGTTTAACATCAGTGAGCTGACAGCTGCCTTAAACGGTGGCGAGGACTATGAACTGTTGTTTACTATCAGCCAAAAAGACTATGAAAAAATACGCTATCGTAAAGAATTTGCCGTTATTGGTCATATTACCGAAGAACCCGGCGCTTACCTTATCACCCAAGACAATCAAAAAGTAGCCTTAAAAGCCCAAGGTTGGAATGCCTTAAAAAATAAATCTTAAATTGCAATATCTTTGAAATTTAGCCTACGCCCATGAAAACCGTTGAAAAAATGAAAGCACCCATTTTGCAAGAAATGGACATTTTTGAAAAAAAATTTCGCAATTCGATGAAAACACAAGTCGTGTTGCTCAATCGTATTACGGCTTTTATTGTATCGCGAAAAGGCAAGCAAATGCGGCCGATGTTCATTTTTTTAACAGCCAAAATGCTCAATGGTGCCGTTACTGACCGCACTTACCGTGGTGCCAGTGTAGTAGAATTGATACACACAGCTACCTTGGTGCACGATGATGTGGTGGACGAAAGCGACTACCGCCGCGGTTTTTTCTCTATTAATGCGCTTTGGAAAAACAAAATTGCCGTTTTGGTCGGTGACTTTCTGCTGTCTCGCGGTTTGCTGCTCTCTATAGACAACGGTGATTTTGATTTGCTGCGTATCATTTCGGTTGCCGTAAAAGAAATGAGCGAAGGCGAACTGTTACAAATAGAAAAAGCCCGGAAGTTGGATATTACCGAAGATGTCTATTACGAAATTATCCGCCAAAAAACGGCTACACTGATTGCAGCCTGCACCGCTATGGGAGCGGCATCGGTCGGTAGCGACGAAGCAACCGTCAAAGATATGCACAAGTTTGGAGAACTGGTAGGTATGGCATTTCAAATCAAAGACGATTTATTCGATTATTCGGAAGGCGGCATCGGCAAACCCACCGGTATTGACATTAAAGAACAAAAAATGACTTTGCCTTTGATTTATACTTTAAATACAGTTGATGAGAAAACAAAAAAATGGATTATCAATATCGTTAAAAAACATCATAAAAATAAGAAAAAAGTCAAGGAACTGATCAGTTTTGTCAAAACACATGGCGGTATAGAATATACCATAAAAAAAATGAAGGAATACCAAGCACAAGCCCTAAAAATATTAGACAAATACCCTGACAACGATGCCAAAGAAAGCTTGAAATTGATGGTCAATTACGTCATTGAACGTAAAAAATAATTTATTAATGACATTTCATTTTAACACACATTAATGATTAAACGCGAAACCATAGAAAAAATTTTTGATACCGCCCGGGTAGAAGAAGTTATTGGAGATTTTGTCAATCTAAAACGTGCCGGTAGCAACTTAAAAGGTTACAGTCCGTTTAACGATGAGAAATCCCCTTCATTTATGGTGTCGCCGGCCAAACAAATTTGGAAAGATTTTAGTTCGGGCAAAGGAGGTAACGTTATTACTTTTTTAATGGAACACGAGCGAATGTCCTATCCGGAAGCTTTGCGATGGCTGGCCAAACGCTACAATATAGAAATAGAAGAAACACAACAAAGCGAGGAAGAACGCCAAAAACAAACCGAACGCGAAAGCCTGTTTTTAGTATTGGAATTTGCCAAAAATTGGTTTAAAGAACAACTCTTTGACACCGAAACGGGCAAATCGGTTGGCTTGGGCTATTTTAAAGAAAGAGGTTTTAGACAAGAAACGCTCAAAACCTTTGAAACCGGTTTTTCGCCCGACCAATTTGATGCTTTTACCCAAGCCGCTCTAAAAAAAGGTTTTAAAAAAGAATTTTTGGTCAAAGCCGGCTTAACCGTTGACAGCAATAACAGGCTTATTGACCGTTTCAGGGGGCGCATTATGTTTCCGATACATAGTATGAGCGGGCGTATATTGGGTTTTGGCGGGCGTATTTTGAACAGTCAACTCAAAACAGCCAAGTATATCAATTCGCCCGAAAATGAGGTCTATCATAAAAGTAAAATTTTATATGGCATTTATCAAGCCAAACAAGCCATTGTTAAAGAGTCACAGTGCATATTGGTTGAAGGTTACACCGACGTAATGGCATTTCACCAAGCCGGTATCAAAAATGTGGTAGCCTCGTCGGGAACAGCTTTGACCAAAGAACAAATACAACTGATTAAACGCTTAACCAACAATATTTTGGTTGTATTTGACGGCGACCGTGCCGGCATCAACGCTGCATTGCGCGGTATTGATATGATATTGGAACAAGGCATGAATGTTAAGGTGTTACTCTTACCCGACGGCGAAGATCCGGATAGTTTCAGCAAAAAGGTATCATCGGAAGACCTTATTCTGTTTTTGACGGACAATGCTACGGATTTTATCAACTTTAAAGCCTCGCTATTACAAAAAGAAGCTTTAAACGACCCTATAAAAAAAGGCGAATTGATTAGAAGCATTATTGAGAGTATTGCCAAAATTCCCAATAGTATTCAACAAGAAATCTATGTTCAGGAAGTTGCCCGCATTATGGATATTACCGAACAAGCCTTGTTTAAAGAATTGGCATTAGTCTTAAAAGGACAACAACGCCGGCAGGAAAAAGAAAACCAACGTCAAAAACAAAAACAGACGCTAAAGCCTGTTGAAAAACAAGAAAAAATAACGCCTGTTGTAAACAAACGAGAAATACTGGAACGTGAAATTATAAAGCTGCTATTACTACATGGCACTAAAGAAATAGAGGTGGAAGATTGGGATATTAAAGAAATTCCGGATGATAATTCTGATCCTGTTATTGAAAAGATTATTAGAAAATCCATTGTGGCAGAAGAAATTTACAAACATCTGCAAGAGGACGAATTACAATTTTCAAATCCCGTATTTAACCGTCTGTATAATTTGATAATTACAAAAATATTAGAAGGTGAAGCCACTGATTTGGCGCAACTCATGCCCAAACTTAATGAAGAAGAAACCCGACTGATTTCTGATATTTTAATGGAAGAAGAAAAATACACGCTGGCCAACTGGGCCGACCGGCAAATTGAAGTCAAACCCAAAGAAGCTACACTGGGCTGGCACGTTATGGACGTCTTGCTCAACCTGCGCCGCCTGCTGATTCAGGAACTCATAAACAAACGAAAGGAAAATTTAAAAGACTTGGAAGAAGAAACCGAACGCATCAATATTTTTAATGACATAAAAGACTATTTGTTTTTATTCAAATTGGTTTCAAAAAAATTATTCAGGCTAGCTTAACCAACTGATTAACAAGATATTATTCTAGCATTTTTAACAATAGCGGTATTTTATCCCGTTTAATCTTACCGTATTTTGTAGCCGGTGCAAAAGGTGACAATTTGATACTCCCACAAGATGCACAAAGCCAAAGTTTACCGATAATTTGACGATTTTGATCATAAAAAATAAGTATCCGGCCGGCATCGGAAAAGGACATTTTGTTTGGGTGCCATGAAAAATTAGCCTGATTGTTTAGAAAATGTAACAAGCCTTCTTGTTGTTTGTTATTTAAAGGTTTTTGAAATAAGCGTCCAAAAACAGGTTTATTGCGAATTATTACTATTTGAGCGACTTTTTTTCTCGGAAAACGGAATAAGCTGTCATTTACATGATTTTGATAAAAGTCTTTTATAGAACTGTTTTTTATTTCCTTTTTAAACATTTGGTAACTGCGAGCCTCCGGACAATATACTTGTTGGTCATACCGCCACGATGCATCCCATAAGTATATACTTCCTGCCAGTAACAACAAGATAAAAATGTATAAAAAGTATTTCACTAAAAATTAGTTTTTGGCAAAAATCCAAGCACTTGGTTGGTGTTGCTTGACTTGTTTTAAAATTTTTGCCGCTTGCTCTTTGTCATTAAAGCCCCGGTAAGCCACCATCCACAAACCAAATTTGTTTTGCCCGATAATCTGTGCGGGGTAACCCTTGGTTTGTAACTGTTTAAGCTTGGTTTCAGCATTGTCTTTATTACGAAAAGCACCACTGATAATAAAAAACCGGTCCGTTTGTTTTTCGGTTTTTACAGGTAAGTTTTCTGACTTTGTTTGCTTTATGTTTACAACAGGAAAATCTTTTTGCAATACAAAAGTCGCTTTTTGAAAAGCAGGCTCCGCTATATTTTTGTCACCGGTTTGATACATTTTGATACCGGCCGTAAAAAGCCCTATACCAATAACAAAAACGGCTGCATATTTTAACAAATTATAATTATTGTTGTTTTTTTGACGTCTTTTTACCCGTGGCTTGGCGGTATATGTTTTAGGTTGACTCTTAACAATACTTTTGGCATCACGACTAACAGGTGCAGACAAAGCCTGTTCTTTTTCAGGAAGACTTACGGGTTTATGCACAAAAGAAGTTAAGCCGTAAGCCTCTGCCAGATAATTCTTAGTCATTAAAGGCAGAAAAATAATTTTATCTTCATTTAATAAATTAAAGATACCTATTTGATTTAATTTTAATCTTTTTTCTGTCTTTAAAACATGTTTCCATTCATTAACAGTCGCCTTAACATTAGCCAAAGCTTCGGCATGAGAAATATTTTCGATGTGACTGATATAATTAACCAATAAACCGTCATTATCTTTGAGTTGGCCGTTAAATGACAAATCTTTATGAGGCGGCGAAAATATATAAGTATCACGATCAAAACGAGCCGGTTTTTTTCTACCAATAATACCTCCGAAACCCGGAACAATCACTAAATCATAACGATACAATAAATCAGATATATATTTTTCTAAGCTCATAGGTTGTATTTTCTTAAAAACAAATTTAGTAAAAAAACCGGTTATACCAAATTGGTTTATCTTTTAGTCCAAAATAATTAGGGTTATTTTTCACTTAAACAAAGAGAAAAACATAGTAGAATCAGTAACTGCAAACAAATATTTATCACGCTAAACAAGTGAACAGAAACGAAATATCGGACTATTTTATAAATCGATTTGGCAATACTCACAAAAATAAAAGTTCTTTTTAAAAAGAAACTATCAAATCAGTTAATAATCAAATGAATATTTTTATTTTTGAAGCAAAATGAAAATATGACGACCAACAAAATATTAATGATTTATACCGGCGGCACCATCGGTATGCATAAAGATTTAAAAACCGGCACTTTGGTTCCGTTTGATTTTTCAAATTTAATAAATCAAATACCTGAGTTACAACTCATTGATAAGCAAATAGAAACCATATCTTTTAAAGATCCTATCGATTCGTCTAACATCAGACCGCAACACTGGATTAAGTTGGTTGAAATTATTGAAAAACATTATGATTATTATGACGGTTTTGTCATTTTGCATGGTTCTGATACTATGGCTTACACAGCATCGGCTTTAAGTTTTATGTTGGAAAATTTAGGTAAGCCCGTTATTTTAACCGGTTCGCAATTGCCTATTGGCGACCTCCGCACCGATGCCAAAGAAAATATCATTACATCTATACAAATTGCCGGCAGTTACGAAGGAGATTTACCCATAGTTCCGGAGGTAGGGATATATTTCGAATTCAAACTTTTACGTGGCAACCGCACTATTAAAGCCAGCTCGGAACATTTTAACGCTTTTGATTCACCAAACTATTTGCCATTAGCACAATCGGGCGTCAACTTAAAATTTTTTAAAGAACGTATCTTACCTGTCCCCGACGGTATTTTTAATGCTCATAAACAACTGTCGGAAGAAATTATGGTTTTAAAAGTGCATCCGGGCATTACCAAAACACATTTATCATACATTATTAATATACCCGGTTTAAAAGCACTTATTTTAGAAACCTACGGATCGGGTAATGCTCTTACGGAACCATGGTTTATCGATTTGCTCAAGCAAGCAACGCAAGAAAAAGGCATTCATTTGATAAATATCACCCAATGTCAATACGGCAGTATTGCCCCGGAGAAATATGAAACAGGACGACAGTTAATGTCAATCGGCACTTTTAACGGTAAAGATTTAACCACAGAAGCCGCTTTGACCAAAATGATGTATTTGATTAGCAAAAAATTATCAAAAAAAGCCATTAAAAAGGCTTTTGAAAGACCTTTAAGAGGCGAAATGAATGTATAGACAAAAAAATAAATTATGAAATAATCAAAAAAATAAACTGAATTATAAAAAAAATACAATAATCTACCTAAAATATACAAAACCATCATATAATTTCGTTATATGCTAAATAAAAAAACGAAATTTGGTGTTTCAATGAAAACAAATTATATTTGTGGCGCAGGAGAGATGACCGAGAGGCCGAAGGTGCACGCCTGGAAAGCGTGTGTGCGCCACAAGCGTACCGAGGGTTCGAATCCCTCTCTCTCCGCTAATCAAAAGTTAAATATTAATTAAAAAAGAAAAATTAAATAACTATTAAATTAAAATCGATATGAAAAAAGTATTTACTATCCTAGCTATTGTAGGAATGTTATTTTTTGTAACAACTAACATTCAAGCGCAAACCGACAAAGCGCAAACCGAGAAAAAAGTTGAAAAAACCAAAAAAGCAGATGATGGTCAGAGTACCGCATCATTTCACCAAGAATTGAAAAAACGTTTTGTGGAAGGTGGCCCTGCATTTATGGGGATTGTATTATTAACTTTAATTTTAGGTTTGGCTGTAGCCATTGAGCGTATTATTTATTTGTCTTTTGCAGATACTAACACTGATAAATTATTAGAAGAAGTTGAACAAGCATTAGATGAAGGCGGCGTTGAAGAAGCCAAAGATTTATTGAGAAATAAAAAAGGACCTATCGCTTCTATCTTTTATGAAGGTTTGGAAAGAATGGACGAAGGTGTTGATGCCGCAGAAAAAGCCGTTATTTCTTATGGTAACGTTCAAGTGGGACAATTAGAAAAAAATGTCTCTTGGTTGGCTTTATTTATTGCCGTTGCTCCTATGTTCGGTTTTATGGGAACGGTTATCGGTATGATTCAAGCTTTTGATAAAATTGAAGCGGCCGGTGATATGCAACCTTCATTAGTAGCCGGTGGTATTAAAGTGGCTTTATTGACAACCGTATTCGGTTTGATTGTGGCTATTATTTTGCAAGTGTTCTATAACTTTATCATTGCTAAAATTGACAGCATCGTTAACAAAATGGAAGATGCATCAATCTCTTTAGTAGATATGTTGGTAAAATATAGTCACAAAAAATAATGATTGGAAAATGGAAAATAAAACATTAAATTTAATAACGAAAATCATCGTTGGTATTATAGCCGTAGTAGGTTTTATCCTATTTGTGATGATTATGAAAGATCAGGAGAATGCCGATCCATATATCAACACCATGCTTAACTTTACTTATTTAGTACTAGGTATAACGGTTTTGGCATCAATTTGGGTCTGGTTAAAAGAATTGATTTCACATCCGGAAAAGCTAAAACAAACCTTTATAGTAACCATGTTATTCATCGGTATTGTTTCAATAGCTAAATATGGTTTTGCATCTAATGAACCTGCACACTATTATCCTAATATAAATGTTGATGCCAATACCTCCAATTGGGTTGATACAGGTTTGTTTACATTTTATATCTTAGGAACAATTGCCGTATTATTGATGTTTTTATCACCGGCATTGTCCATGATAGGCGGCGGTAAATCGAAAAATGCCGGCTATGATGATGAAGAAGCTGCCGATTATGACAATGATGAAGTAACGGATGAAGCCGCCGAATAATAAACAAAAGGCAACATTAATTTAAACTATTAAAAATGGCTAAAAGAAAATTACAAGAAATCAACGCCGGATCAATGGCTGATATAGCATTTTTGCTATTAATTTTCTTCCTCGTAACCACAACTATGGAGAGTAATTACGGGATTAGAAGAAAATTGCCGCCACCGGAACAAGCGGATGCGCCGCCACCACCGGTTATTAAAAAGAAAAATGTTTTGGAAATTGTCATCAACGGCAATGACCAAATGTTGATTGAAGAAGAACCGGCCGATGTAAAAGATGTCAAACAGATAGCTATTGATTTTATTACAAATAACGGTAAAAACCCTAATTATTCCGACAACCCGCAAAAAGCGGTTATCAGTATTAAGCATTCGAGAGAAACATCTTATAAAGAATATATCTCGGTTTACAACGAGCTTATTGCTGCGTATAATGAAATTAGAAATCGCTATGCCAAACAAAAATATGGCAAACCGTTTGACAAATTGACAGAAGAGGAACAAAAGGTTGTTAAAGATACTTATCCTCAAAAAATTGCAGAATCAACACCAAAAAGATAAATTATGGGTAAATTTTCAAAGAAAAAAGACAGCGGTACGCCGGCTATCTCAACGGCTTCCCTTCCTGATATTGTATTTATGTTATTATTCTTCTTTATGGTGGCAACGGTCATGAGAGAAAACGGAGAAAAAAAAGTAATGGTACGTATGCCCTCAGCCGACCAGGTTAAAAAAATTGAGAAAAAAGGCTTGGTATCATTTATTTATGTTGGTAAGCCCATACCCAAATACCAGGCAAAATTTGGAACAGAACCTCGTATTCAACTCAATGATGCATTTGCCAATGTCAATGAAGTGGGACCGTTTGTATTAAAAGAAAAAGCTGCAAAACGCGAAGAAGAAAAACCTTTGATGATTACTTCTATCAAAGCTGATGAAGATGTAGGTATGGGTATTATTACCGATATCAAAGAAGAATTAAGAAAAGTAAATGCTCTAAAAGTTAACTATTCAACCAAAAAAGGAAGCGTAGAGCAAAATTTCAAAAAATAAAGTAAAGACTTTAATTTAATATATAAGGCTATTCTGTTTGGATAGCCTTATTTTTTTATTTAATTTTAAAAAAAATAAATAAAATGTTTGACGCTACATTTATGAACCAGAGCAACTATATCAACGGTGAATTTTTAAATGCTCCAAAACAATGGCCTGTATACCATAAATACACCGGAGAATTGTTAGGCAAGGTAGCTTTGGCAACCGATAAACAGGTTGAAAAAGCCATACAAAGCAGTCAAGATAGTTTTAAAACATTCCGATATTTTTCTGCGGGTAAAAGAGCAGTCATATTAGAAAATCTTTATAAGCAACTTAAAGAGCTAACCGATACATTTGCGCATCTGATTGCAGCAGAAGCAGGCAAGCCCATCACTTATGCTTACAGCGAAGTGCACAGAGCCCTGGATAATATTAAAACAGGCATACGAATGACTTATGAATTTGACGGTAACAAAGTACCCATGGATTACTTAAACGGCCAAGGCAAAACGGCTTATACCATAAGGCAACCGGTTGGACCTGTTTTAGGGATTACGCCTTTTAATTTTCCTTTAAATTTGGCATTACACAAACTGATTCCGGCCATAGCAACAGGCGCTTCCATTATACTAAAGCCTGCTCCACAGGCTCCCTTAACATTGTTAGCTTTAGCCAAACTCCTGCAACAAACCGGTATTCCCAATGGTGCGGTCAATATTTTATTTACCACTAATGAACTATCTCAAAAAATGGTGGAAGATAACCGGCTTAAAGTACTCTCATTTACCGGCAGCGATAAAGTAGGTTGGTTCTTAAAAAGCATAGCCGGTAAAAAGAAAGTATTATTAGAAATGGGGGGCAATGCCGCTGCTGTTATTGACGACACAGCCGATTTGAAAAGAGCAGCCAAAAAATTGTCTTACGGAAGTTTTTTAAATGCAGGACAAATATGTATTTCCACCCAACGTATTTATGTTTTGGAAACAGTTTATGATGATTTCTTAGAATTTTTTATCAAAGAAACCGAACAGGTTAAATCGGGAAATCCTTTTGATACTAAAGTTATTAACAGCAGTATGATTTCAAAAAAAGATATTAAAAGAATTGACCAATGGGTGAATGAGGCTGTTCGCCAAGGAGCCAAAATTTTAACCGGTGGCTATGTGTTAAATAAAGAAGCTAACATATATGCCCCTACTATTTTAACTGACACTAACAATCAGATGAAAATATGGACTGAAGAAGCTTTTGCTCCGGTAGTCTTAATAGAAAAAGCCGACGACTTTAAAAAAGCTGTAAATGCCGTAAATGATAGTAGATATGGCTTACAAGCATCAGTGTTTTCAAATAACCTTAAAAACATACTCTTTGCACAAAATCATATTGAAACCGGTGGTGTTATCATCAATGAGTCGCCCGGATTTAGAATTGACAGCATGCCATATGGTGGTATTAAAGATTCCGGTATAGGACGTGAAGGCGCCTTTTATGCCATGCAAGACTATACCGAGCCCAAATTAATTGTTTTGGATACTTAAAGAATTGAAATTTTATTAATAAAAAAGCCACCCTGTAATAGAGTGGCTTTAATTTTATAAAACAGTTATTTATTTTTTAATAACTTTAAAGGCAGTCATTTGACCGTTTACTTGAGCTTTTACAAAGTAAATACCGTTTTGTAAATGACTCATATCAATTTGTGTTTGTGTAGCCTCAGGACTAACTTTTAACACTTCTTGTCCCATTACATTAGTAATACTAACGGCTTCGATATTATCATTGGCTGATAAGTTAAGCATGTGATTAACAGGGTTGGGGTAGAATTTGAAACCGGCTATTTGATTATCAGCAATAGCTGCCAACGGATCATAAGCACATACATTAAATTCACCAAAACGATTATTATCATATTCCCATACTCTTACATAAAATACATCACCGGGATTTTGACCGCTCAATTCAACTTTTGAGAAAAGTCCAGGACCACTGTCATCGTCACAAACCAATTCGGTAAGTGCTCCGCAAGATCCCGAATAAACAGCCATACCTGTATCACTTAACGCACTACCAGAAACTTCAGAAGCCTCAATGGTAACACTACCGGAAGCAGGAACAGTTACGGTAAACCATAAATCGCCACCATTATAATGTGCACAACTAGGTGCTGCTTCTCCTGAGTCTGTAGCAAAAGAATTGTCAGCAACAGTAGGATTGGCACAAGTATCAGGATCAACCGTTAAAGCTACGGCACCGGCACAAGTGTCATTGGCGGGAGCAGCAGGATAAGCACCTGTTGTAAATGACCACTCGACACAACCGTCAGCTTCTGTTCCTTGATTTATAGGAGTCACTTTCCAGTAATAGGTTGTATTTTCATCAACACCTGTAAATGCAACAGTATTCCCGGAAACTGTGCCATGGATGGGATAGGTTCCGGAAACGGTTCCTATTTCAATTTTATAAGAATCCGGAGCAGGACCTGAAGAAGGGGCATCCCAACTTAAATCAACCCTTCTACCACTTGTAATAGTAACATCTGTAGCACCGTCTACCGGTACGGGATTCTCGGCACAGTTAGGAGCAGGTGCCAATTCTTCAAATGCTACTGTAAAGGTATCACTATTATAACTATCTAACCATAATTGTACATAATAAGTTTGTCCGGCGGTTAAACCATTAAAAGTAGCAATAGCACTGGAAGAATATCCGTTACAGGCCAACTCATTGCCACCACAATCATCCCATAGGGCTGATTCAACTTTATTTGCCGCATTACCGCCAAAAATTGCAGTAAAACCAGTTTGTCCGGCCGGTACGGTAACCATAAACCAAACATCTAAATTAGTACCAAGATCATCACAACTGGGATGTGCTCCACTATCGTTTAAAGCAGCTCCATCAACATTAGTTTCATTTCCGGCACTACCTCCAAGAGGGTACACAGTTGCACTTATAGCATTAAAACAATCATCACCGGGTGTTGTAGGACAAGAATAAGTAATATCATCCGTTGCGTTAAAAGAAGTGTCGTCATCATTAGTAACAGTGAAGTTTACAGTTGATCCACTAGCATAAGGGCCAAAAGTTACAGTCCCGGGAGCGGTTATCTGTTGTGTAGCACTGCCTTGATCATCCGCTATAGTAACACTTGAAGCACCACCCATATCCGTCACATTTACTTCAACTGAAAATTCACTGCCTGTATTGGCACAATCAACATTTGTTAGAGATAATTCAAAATCCGGATTAAAATAAGAAGGAATAGGGCCGTTAACAAAATCATCAATTTCTAAATAAAGTTGATCTGTATCTGTAGCTCGTATGGCTATATAAACGGTTTGTCCCACATAGCTACTTAATTCAAAGCGTTTCTCTGTCCAAGCAGCAGGAGCTTTTTCTTCCGCTTGTAAAACTACAGAAAAATCAGCAGGGTCTGTATTAGAAGCTGTAGATAAACGTACTTCATAATTTTCTAAATAAGTAGAACTCTTTGATTTTACAAAAAAGCTGATAAAATCATTTACACCAGCTGTTACAGTAATAGCCGGAGTAATTAAATAATCATCATGCGCAGTAGAAGAATCCCAGTGAATACGCACATAATTATCAGGGGAATGAGCTTCTGCTGCATCAACAAAAACTTCCCAAGTATTCGCATCTCCACCATTAATAACAGACCACCCCGCAGGCAAGGTAGTAGCTGCATCAAAGTTCTCTGAGAACTGAGCATTTGTCTGCCATCCTATTATCCCTAATAAGAAAGCAAATAGAAAAAAGTAATTTCTTTTCATAGTTTTATGTGTTTTAATAATTAATTGAACTAAATTAAGAACTTTTTTACATTTGGCATGAATAAAAATGATAAATGTTATGTTTTTTTATTCATATTGAAAAATCCGCTAAAAAACAGTTGATTAGTTAAATATTTATTAATCAAATATAGAAACAAAACATAAAAAAACCTCTCTAAACAGAGAGGCTTTAACTATAAATCTAAAATTTATATTGTTATTTTAAATTATTGACAAATTTGTTCAACTTAGATTTTAAATTGGCGGCTTTATTATTGTGAATAATATGTCTTTTGGCCAAACGGTCAATCATAGAAACAACCACAGGTAAAAATTTTTGTGCTTCTTCCTTATTATCCATTTTTCTTAACTTCTTAATAGCAGTACGCGTAGATTTATGATAAAATCTGTTATGCATTCTTTTCTTTTGATCCTGTCTGATTCTTTTTAATGCTGACTTATGATGTGCCATATCTTTGTTTTTAATTATTATTTGGAAAGCAAGCTTCCTATGTTTTGATTAGTAGTCCGTAGGGGAATCGAACCCCTGTTACCAGGATGAAAACCTGGCGTCCTAACCCCTAGACGAACGGACCATGTTTAAGATTGTTCTTAAAATGATATTTACTTAGTAGTCCGTAGGGGAATCGAACCCCTGTTACCAGGATGAAAACCTGGCGTCCTAACCCCTAGACGAACGGACCGTTATCTTATTTTGGATTGCAAAAATAAAAATAAATTTCAATTCTGCAAAACTATTTCACACAAAACCGCAATAATTTAAAAACTATTGCGGTTTTAAGTACTCGGGGCGGGACTTGAACCCGCACGGACATTACTGTCCATTGGATTTTAAGTCCAACGTGTCTACCAATTCCACCACCCGAGCCCGTTAGACTATATAAAATAAAAAAGAGCGAAAGACGGGACTCGAACCCGCGACATCCACCTTGGCAAGGTGGTGCTCTACCAACTGAGCTACTTTCGCTTGTCTCTTGCGAGTGCAAAGATAAAACCTTTTTTTATTTTACAAAAATATTTTTTTTAATTTTTTTATCTTTTTTTCTCTAAAAAAACCTTAGCCTTGTTTATTAAATATTTAAATCGGTGATATTTAATAAATTATAACGCAATATTACTTTTTCCAATATTGCGGCTTGGTCACATTACCGTTTTGTTCCCAATATTGGTGTGTTACCGCTTTACCTTCTTTAGTAAATAATTTACGTTCATAAACCCATATGGTGGGATTGAATACCATGTCGGTAACACCGATATCATATAAGGTCGGTTCTTCTTCGCTTTTCTTTTTCTTTTCAGCCACCAAAACTTCAAAACCGTTATATTCTAACAATTCTTTTAAAAATTGCATACGCTTGGCGTCTGCACCTTTTTCGACAAAGGTGACTCTGGTACCGTTGATCTCGCCAAACTGATGTTTTCCGGGTAATGCCATAATTGAAATTTTAATGATTAAAAAATATTACTAATGTTGGAAATGAACTCAAATACACCACTATAAAGTCCCAGAGCCAATAAACCGGCCATGGCAATGATAAAGGCCAAACGACTGTAATTGTCACTTCTAAAATATGGTATAGGATGTTCACTGCGTCTTAAAAATGCCGCTCTTACGGGTAATAAATAATAATATAATGAAATGGTAACATTTAGAACCGCAATAAAAATTAAAACATAATAGCCCTTGCTGGCGGCGGCGGCATATAAAAAGAATTTGGCAAAAAATCCTGCTACCGGCGGAATACCTGCCAGTGAAAATAAAGCAATCATCAATACCAAACTCAATTTTGGATTGGACAAATATAAACCGTTATAATCATCTATATTTTCTTTGCCGGTTTTGAGTGAAATAACATGCACCACCCCAAAAGCAGCAACATTTGAGAATATATATATCAATAGAAAATAAATAATGGCCTTAACACCCAATTCGTTATTGGACAACATCGCCAATAAAATAAATCCGGCTTGGGCAATGGATGAAAAAGCCAGAAACCGCTTCATATTTTGTTGACGTAAAGCAAATAAATTACCAACAACCATAGTTAAAATAGCCGTGCCGTACATAATCCAATTCCATTCCTTTTGAAAAGCCGTAAAAGTAATAAATAACAAAGTCATTAAAACATAAACAGCGCCTCCTTTTGAAATAACCGATAGGTAATTGGAAATAACCGTAGGAGCTCCTTCGTATACATCGGCAGCCCAAAAATGAAAAGGCACCAAAGAAATTTTAAAACCGATACCTATAAATATCATAATAAGACCTATTATCTCTAACAACGGTAAATGTAAAGCGCCTTTGATAACGTCAAAATTGATACTACCGGCTGTAGCATAAACCAAGGATACTCCAAACAGTAAAATAGCCGAGGAAATAGAGGCCAACATCACATATTTAACACCGGCTTCTACAGAGCGGTGGTTCCAAAATTCAAAGGCTGTCAGTGCTATTATAGGCATGGTTGATAATTCTAACCCCAAATAGAACATCAAAAAGTCCCCTGCCGACATCATAAAATTAAGGCCTATCAGCGAGGAAAATATCAAAATGAAAAACTCGGCGGTAAAATCATAGGGCAATAATTTTTCTTTTATCCAAGTGACGGATTGTAGCAGTATCATAAACACTCCAAAAGCTAATATGGCTTTAAAATAATGCACCAACGGATAAGTATTGTATGACCCGCCAAAGAGTTCTCCGGTTTTATTGGGCAAGAAAGCTAAAAAGGTGTAAATGCCAAATAACACCAAGCCCAATTGGATAATATATTTTTTATTTTTGGATGATAACAAAATCTCGGCGACCAACAGTAATAAAATAATTACCGTCAGCACCAACTCGTCTCTCATTAACATTAAACTGTCTAAATTCATATTCTATATTTTTTCAATGATAAAAATATCATTTTATATTATCGTTGATTATTTGATTAAGGGTTGTATAAAGTTATTGACACTTTCTTCTATAAATTGCAACCACCAAAACGGCAAAGTTCCTATTAAAGTGATAAACAATACCAAAATGGCAATAGCGGTTTTTTCATACCAAAAGGCTTTGGGTAAATTGGTATAAATTTTAGTCGTCGGCCCAAATATCATGCGACCGGTTAATCGCAACATATAGACAGCCGTCACTACAATAGATGTAACAGCAAAGGCGGTCAATACTTGTTTATAAAGATCATTATTCATAAATCCACCGACAAAAATGTTCATTTCGGCAACAAAACCACTAAATCCGGGTAAACCCAAATTGGCCAAGGCGGCTACGACATAAGCCACGCTTAAAAACGGTACAATTCGCATCATACCTTGCATTTTGGTAATATCACGCACATGAGTTCTGCCGTAAATCATACCGATTAAGGCAAAGAATAAGGCGGTAATAAACCCGTGTGACAAAGATTGTAACATGGCACCGTTCCAAGCGGTTTTATTAATCATAAGCAAGGCAAACAATACCAATCCCAAGTGACTGACCGATGAATAAGCATTGATATATTTTAAATCGGTTTGCTGTATGGCAGACAGAGCGCCATAAGTCACGCCCGTAACGGCTAATATTAAAAAGAAATCTTGCCAAAACAAAGCACCTTCGGGCATCAAATACATGGCAAAACGGAAAATACCATAACCTCCGAGTTTCATCAAAACGCCGGCATGCAGCATGGATACAGCGGTAGGAGCCGAAGCATGACCATCGGGTGACCAAGTATGGAACGGAAATAAGGCACCAATGGTTCCAAAACCTATAAAGGCCAACGGATAAAATATTTTTTGCCATTCAAAATCCATTTTTCTTTGCGCCAATTCCAATAAGTCGAAAGTAGGCGCTTGACCGCCGGCACTACTGGTAAAATAAATACCCAATAAAGCCACTAACAATAAAGCGGAAGCTCCCATCAACATCAAGGTTAGTTTCATAGCGGCATACTCGCGCGGACCACTACCCCAAATACCGATAAGCAAATACATAGGGATTACGGCTATTTCATAAAATACAAACATGGTAAACAAGTCCAATGAAATAAAGAAACCGTAAACACCCGTTGCCAAAACTATCAGTGAAATAAAAAATTCTTTAGGCAAATAATCAATTTTCCAAGACACAAACGTACCTGCAATGACTATTAAAGTTGTCAACAAAATCATTAATACGGACACTCCGTCAACACCTATATGATAATGGGCGTTAAATTCGGAAAACCAAGGAACATTTTTTTCAAACAACATAATGGCATGATTGCCGGCGGCACGAGCATCCATATAACGCACAATCAAATTGATTGACATACCCAACTGCACCAACATACCTATTAAAGTAACCATGCGTGCCTGTTTCAAATCTTTGGTAAATAGCACCATAGCTAAAACTATGAGTACCGGAACCACGACAAATAAAGTTAATATATCCATTTTTTAATTTTTTTCTAATCCTTATCTAAAATAAATTACGAGCATTACTATGGCAATAACCCCCGACACAAAATACATCGCATAATCTTGCATACGGCCGGTTTGTAAAAACTTAATACGTTCGGCTAATTTTTCGGTGGTTACTCCTAACAAATTCATAAATCCGTCAATAACATTTCTGTCAAACCAAGCAATAGGTTTTGAGACATGATCAAAAATAATTTTATGGGTGATAAACAAATACAATTCGTCAATATAAAATTTGTTTTTGGTCCAAACATAAGCCTTGCCCATTGCAGCAGAAACTTTATCGGGGTAATCGGTTGGTTTGTAATACATAAAAGCAGCCAAGCCGATACCCGAAGCAGCCATCAATACGGAAGCTATAACCAAAGGATCGCCCCAGTGGATATGACTGTGAAACGGCATACGGTCTGCCGACACCAACTCGCTAAACGGAATAAAACCAGCTACTATGGTCATCAAACCTAAAAACACCAATGCAAAAGCCATGGTAAACGGTGCTTCGTGCGGTTTATGATCGCCATAATCGGTTTGTTTGTTAAAGAATATTCTAAAATACAGACGGAACATATAAAAAGCGGTCATACCGGCTACTATAAAGCCAATAAACCAGATAAATTTGTTATATTCGAAAGCGGCTGCCAATATTTCGTCCTTACTGAAAAAACCGGCAAAAGGCGGAATGCCCGAAATAGCCAGTGCGGCTATTAAAAACACTATGCTCGATACGGGCATATATTTGTTTAAACCGCCCATATCTTTCATAAAATTACTATGAACGGCATGGATAATGGCGCCGGCAGTCAAGAATAACAAGGCTTTAAACATAGCATGTGTAAACAAGTGGAACATACTGGCCATATAGCCCAAGCCTTCGTGACCTTCAAAACCGGAAACCCCCAAAGCCATCATCATATAACCGATTTGAGACATGGTTGAAAAGGCTAAAACACGTTTGATATCTTCTTGTGTCAGCGCTATAATAGCGGCAAACAAAGCCGAAAATGCCCCCACGACTGCAACCACACGCAAGGCAAAAGCACCGTCAATATGATAATATAAAGGATAAAGGCGTGCTACTAAAAAGACACCGGCCACTACCATGGTAGCCGCATGGATTAATGCTGAAACAGGCGTTGGGCCTTCCATAGCGTCAGGTAACCAAATGTGTAGCGGGAACATAGCCGATTTACCCATACCACCGATATAAATCAATATCAATGCCCAAGTAAATATGGACAAGCCCATAAAACTAAAAATCTGATGATTGGCAATCCAACCTTGAATGGTTTGATAAGTAGCGGGACTGTTAAGGGTCTCAAAATCGAAACTTTGTGCAAAATAACCCACCATTAATATACCGATGAGAAAAAACATGTCGGCAAAACGCGTTACAATAAATGCTTTTTTACTGGCCGCCACTGCCGAAGGTTTTTCAAAATAAAAACCAATGAGTAAGAAGGATGACACCCCGACCAATTCCCAAAATATGTAAATCATAAACAAGTTAGACGACATAACCAAGCCCAGCATAGAGAAAGTAAACAGGGATAAATAGGCATAAAAACGGCTAAATCCGCTGTCTCCGTGCATATAACCCAAAGAATAAATATGCACCATCAGTGAAATGGTTGAGACCACCACTAACATCATTACCGAAATAGGATCGACCAATATCCCCAAATCAATGGCTAATTTGTCTGTAAAATGCACCCAACCTTCTCTAATCATTATTTTGACCGGCTCATATTTGCCGTTAACCAAACCGCTGACAAAAAAGTATTGGTAAGCCGTATAAAGTGACAGGCCAAAAACCGCCAATAAACCGGCTGTGCCTATATAACCCGATACGGGTTCTTTGATTTTTTTAGCGGTAAATCCCAAAAACAAGAAAGTTAATAAAGGAATTAACGGGATAAGATATATATAACTGAATTCGCTCATCTTACTATTTTTTTAATATTTTAATTCTTCAACTTCTTTGACATCAATGGTTTCTGTCAAACGGTACAAATGCAAAATAATCGCCAAAGCCAAAGCTGTTTCGGCAGCTGCCAAAGCAATAATAAACAAAGAAAATACTTGTCCTTGCAAAACATGTGGCGATAAATATTTATTGATGGCCACAAAGTTGATGGCTTCTGCATTGACCATTAACTCCAATGACATTAACATGGCAATAAGATTGGTGCGCGTTAAAAACCCGTAAATGCCAATAAAAAACAATATAGTGGTTAATGACATTATTTCGAATAAGCTGACTCCTTCAATCATAACTTAATTTTTTTCTTGATTAACTAATTTTTTGGCTTTGGCAATAACTATGGCTGCAATCATAACGGCCAAAAGCAATATGGAAATAACTTCAAACGGCAATACATAACCACCGGCTTCATAAGTTAATAATTTCTCACCTATTTGAGACACTTTGGTAACAGTAGCTTCGTTTACCTTACTGATACCTTGATACGAATAAATGGCATATATAGCCAAAGCGGCAGTGCCCATAGTAACTATAAAAGGCAATATCTTTCTTTTGGCACTGATACTGCGCATCGGTTGTCCTATTTTGTCTGTCATCATCACGGCATAAATAAATAAAACCATAATACCGCCGGCATAAACTGACAATTGCACAGCACCCATAAAGTCATATTCCATCATAAAATACAAGCCCGATACGGCTATCAACACATATAATAAGTACATGGTTGCCCTGTATAATTTGCGACTGGTAACGCTTAAAGCAGCAAAAACAACTATTACAGCCGATAAGATATAAAACATTATTTTTTCCATAATCATTATTCTTCTACTCCGGCCATTAATTTAGAGCCGGGTTTGTTTAATACTTTGGTTAATTGTGACCGGTCGTAAGTCGAATTGTGAAAATTGGTCGACCACATAATAGCATTGGTAGGGCAAGCCTGAATACACAGATTACACATAGTGCACATGCCCAAATGATAAATATGTTGGTCGATGACTTTCACTTTTTTGCCGGTTTCTTCGTTGAGCACTCTATCCCAAATAATTTCGATAGAACCGTTGGGACAGGCTATTTCACAGGCTTGACAACCTGTGCAGCGGTGTTCGTTGTTTTCATTGTGCCACATCACCACTTCTCCTTTAAACCGGTCCATGACAATAGCAGGTTCGTCAGGATATTGACGCGTGATGATGTATTTTTTATTGATAATAGAAGGAAAAAAATAACCGCCGGTAACTTTCATTCCGGTCAATAATGTTTTTATGCCTCCAATAACATCTCCTATATAGCTCATAATTAAAAACTTATTAAAACATTATAATAAACGATGACTGCCATCAACACAATATTAAGCAAACCTATAGGCAGTAAATATTTCCATTCCAAAGTCAACAGTTGGTCGATTCTCAAACGCGGGAACGTCCAACGAAACCACATCATAAAGAAAATAAACACTGCAACTTTTAAGAAAAACCATACGGCGCCCCAGAGTGGTTGCCAAGGTAAAGTATCCGTTATACCAAAAGGCGCCAACCATCCGCCGAAAAACAAAGTAACGCCAACGGCAGCTATGATAAACATGTTGATAAACTCGGCTAAAAAGAAATAAGCAAAGCCCATTCCCGAATATTCCGAATGGTAACCGGCACCCAGTTCCGCTTCGCCTTCGGGCAAATCAAACGGTGTCCGGTTGCTTTCGGCAGTACCGGCAATCACAAAAATAAAAAAGGCAATCCATGCCGGTATATGACCTTTTAAAATAAACCACGTATCGCGTTGGGCCTCTATAATGCCGGACATTTGCAAAGTGCCGGCTAATAATATAATAGTCAAAATAGCTAATCCGGAAGATAATTCGTAACTAATCATTTGCAAACCGCTACGCATCCCCCCGATTAAGGAATATTTGTTGTTACTACCCCAACCGCCAAATAAAATGCCTAATACACCTACAGACGAAACCGCCGATATAAAAAATACACCGATATTCAAATCATAAGCTTGCACGCCTATACTAAACGGGATAACCGATAAAGAAACCAAGGCGGCAATAATAACCAAGTAATAAGCGGTTGTATATAGTAAATTGTCTTTACGGTTGGTGCCAAATATTTCCTTGGATAATAATTTTAAAGCATCGGCTATGGTTTGAAATATACCGTGCGGTCCTACTCTATTAGGTCCTAAACGCAATTGGAAAAAAGCCGCTACACGTCTTTCTATATAAACCAAAAGCAGACCGGCTATGGCAAAAAAGCCCAAATAAACAGCCGCAACGATCACATAAGCCAAAATCTGACCTCCTATGCCCATTTTTTCGGCTAAAAAAGAGACCAAATCTCCAAAATAATTTGTTGTATTGGTTAATATCATGTTTTTTGTTTTATTGATGAATCGATAAATCGATGTTTTTTATTTATTCTATTATTGTCATTTTGAAAAAGCCTCAGCGATTGAAAAATCTTTATCTATATTAGCAATAGATTCCTCGCTCGTTCCTCGCTTCGGAATGACAGCGGTCATCTCGCACCGGCTATCTGTCAATATCCGGCACTACAAAATCCAATGTGGACATTATGGCCACCAAATCGGCGATTAAATGTCCTTTACCTATTTCTATTAATGCATTCAAATTTGAAAATCCGGGGGAACGAAATTTGACCCGATACGGATTTTTCTTTCCATCGCTGACAATATAAACTCCCATGTCGCCGCGGGCAGTTTCTACACGTTGTAAAAACTCGCCTTTAGGCAATTTTATCAAAGCTTTGGTTTTGGCTTGAATACCGTCATCGGGAATATTATCTATCAATTGCTCTATAATATTCAAAGATTCCAGCATTTCTTTCATTCTGACATTATAACGTGCCAAGTTATCACCTTCGGTAAATAAAATTTCGTTGAATTTTATATCTCTTGCTTTAAAAGCGCTGTAAGGATCTTTGATACGACGGTCACAAGAAACACCGGAACCCCGCGCTACCGGTCCGCTGGCTCCGTGAGATATGGCATCTTCATAAGACAAAACTCCAACACCTTTCATCCGTTTTTGGAAAATAACATTGCCGGTTAAGAGTTCATCGTATTTGGGAATCACGCTTCGCAAATGCGGTATAAACTCTTTGACTCTTTTTTGAAAATTAGGATGCAAATCAAACATCACACCGCCCGGTGTGCTGTAACTCATAGTCAAACGGGCGCCGCAAGTCTCTTCCATAATATCATTGATCATTTCGCGGTCACGAAATGCATACATAAAAGTGGTTAAGGCACCTACATCCATCCCCATTACGCCCCACCAAAGCAGGTGAGAGGCAATACGGGTCAGTTCTCCCATAATGGTTCGAATCACTTTAACCCGCTCGGGCACTTCTATTTCCAATGCCTGTTCTATAGCCAAAGCTACGGCTTCATTGTTTATATGTGACGACAAATAATCCATCCGGTCTGTCAGGTGGATAATTTGTTTATAGCCTTCATATTCGCATTGTTTTTCTATACTACGGTGAATATAACCTAAATCGGGTTCAATGTTTTTAACTATTTCGCCATCCATGGTCAAAATCAACCTGAGCACCCCATGAGTGGCCGGGTGCTGCGGCCCCATATTTAGAAAATACTCTTGCGATTTTAGGTCGCCTGTGTTGAGTGTCACTGTTTTCATAATTATCTGATAATCATTTTAGTTTCGTCTTTCCAATCTTTACGCATGGGATAGCCTTCCCAGTCTTCGGATAACAAAAGACGTTTCATAACTGTATGCCCTTTAAAATTGATGCCGAACAAATCAAAAATTTCTCGCTCGTGCAAATGGGCGGTTTTCCATATATTTTCAAGGGTAGGCAATTCAGGATTTTGACGGTCTTCCAATTTGACTTTTACGACAACCATAGTGCCGGTTTGCGTATTTTCCAAGTGGTTGGTCACACCTAACTCTTTACCCCAATCCATACCGGTCATTGAGAATAAATAATCAAAACCTGCTTCCCGTAAATTTTGCATAACCGCCAAATAATCTTCCGGAGATGTATTTACAGTTAAATATTTCGATTCTTCTTCGTTAAATTCCAAATTAGGAAAAGATTTTTGCAGGCTGGTTATAATATCGTTATTGGTCATCATTATAAATTTTGTCGTTTGTTATGTGGCACAAAACCTTCGTCAAATCCGACGATCGGATTTTTCTTCAGTTTCATTTTTTCGGTCTTGATTTTCTTTTGCAAGAGCATCATTCCGTCCAAAAGTGCTTCGGGACGCGGGGGACAACCCGGGACATAAACATCAACCGGAATAACATGATCGGCACCTTTTACAACCGAATAGGTATTATAATAAAAAGGACCGCCGGATATGGCACAAGCGCCCATGGCAATCACATATTTAGGTTCTGACATTTGATCATACAAACGTCTTAAAACCGGCGCCATTTTCATGGTTATGGTGCCTGCTATAATAATGACATCGGCTTGCCGCGGTGTAGGGCGTGCCACTTCAAAACCAAAACGCGACCAATCGTGACGAGCCGCACCGGTTTGCATCATTTCAATGGCACAGCAACTGGTGCCGAAATATAAAGGCCAAAGCGAATTGGAACGGCCCCAATTAATAATATTGTCTAACGTTCCCACCAAAATATTGCCACCGTTACCGGCCGGTATAATTTGTCCGGGAAAATCGTTGGCTATTTGATTATGCGTATAGGGTTTTTGCGGTGTATCCCCTATCCAATTCATTTTATTATCTAAACCCATTTTAAAGCGCGTTTTTTAAGTGCATAAATTAGTCCTAAACCTAAAATCACTAAAAATATAATGATGTCCACCAAAGCGACACCACCTAATTTTTTAAATACTACTGACCACGGTACCAAAAAAATAATCTCTACATCAAATATTAAAAAGACCAAGGCAAACAAATAATAACCTATTTTAAATCTTACCCATGTCGGACCGATAGTTTTAACACCCGATTCATAAGGTTCAAACTTATCGGGATTGGAAGATTTGGTCGAAATTAAATTTGATAAATTATTGGCTATCAATATTAAACCGACACCCGCCAATAAAAAAACCAATATTGCTATAGTTCCCATATATTATAATTAAATTGTCAAACAAATTTAAAGCCTTAATTGTGGCTAAATATGACTTTGGTCATAAAAATCACACAAATTTAGCGAAAATATTATTAATGTATTTTAGTATTTTTATAAACAATTAAAAAGCAAAAAAGACGCGATAAAATCAGTAGTAATGTTAAAATAATATATGTTTCGAAATACTTTGCCGGTGGCTTCGACACTTCTCAAAACGCGTTAAAAAAACTCAGCCGCCATTAATTCTGTATTACGAGGACATTGAGTGTTCCGGCGTTAAGCCGGAATATACCGAAGTGTCCGGCAATTTGTTACTTCCCGGCCTGCGCTAAGGGGACTCAGCCGTCTTTGTTTATCAGCATACAATCTTGACAGCTATTGAGACGGCGGTTCGATGTTCGATATCCATTCAACGGATTCTTGAAAGCCCGATTTTCTTTTTTTGACGCGGATTAAACGGATTTACCGGATTTACGCGGATTTTTATTTTGCTTCGCAAAACCACCGGTTTTGCAACTGCAAAGAAGCAAAAACTATAAAATAAAAGTGCAGGATTGATAACTTTTTGAGATTACCCCCATTTATTGCTTTATTGCGGGCACTTTTGCCCGCCGATAACCATCAATAAGCAGTTTTTTTATATAAAAAGTCCCGCTGTTGTGGGGGGCGAGGTGTTTATGTTTTTAATTTTATATATTTATTCTTGTATGCCACTAGCTACAAGCTAGCGGTGACAGGTGGGTTTGACTGTGGAAACTATTGGCTAGACAAAATGTTACAAGCCTTTTTTATTTTCTATTTTAATCTTTTTAGAATATCAATTGCATTAAGATTGAATTTTGAAAAAGCAAACCATTTTTTTCCTAAATCTTTTAGACTAGCACCAATATGGTAAATTTCTTTATCGTCTATTATCATAAATCTGTCGTGAGCTTCATTGAATTTTTTAATTTCAATTGGTTTATATTGGGCATTGTATTTTGCTAAATCTAATTTGAGTTGTTTGTTTATATTTTTTGTATAGATTGTAACTTTTACTTTTTGATTTTTGCTAAATAAAGTCAAAACAGTTTCGTCAACATAATTATCTATCAGCACTATCGATTTATTAGCTGATTTTATCAAATCGTTTACAAATACATAAGCATCAAAGATTTGTCCGTTATAAAATATTCCTTGTTTTGGTTTTAAATCATTACTCTCAATAGCTTTGAAAACTTTCTCAAAATTTTGGTCGTGTTGTAGCAATTTTTGCTCAATGAAATTAAATTTTTGAAATATGCTTGCATTTTCTATCAAAAATTTTCGCATTTTTGCAAAAGCTCTAAATATAGCAATATTGACATTTATTGCGATTTTGCTTTTTAAAACAGATGAAAGCATTGAAACTCCTTGTTCCGTAAATGCGTAGGGTTTGGCACCACCTAAATGTTGTTTTGAAGGTATCACATTTTGTGATACCATAAAATCCACTTCTGTTTCAGTGACTTCGAACATAAAATCGTCAGGAAATCTATCAATATTTCTTTTTACGGCTTGTTTAAGTGTTCTTGTTTCAACTTGATATAATTCTGCCAAATCTCTATCCAACATTACTTGCTGATTTCGTAATGTAAATATCTTATTTTGAATTTTCTGTTCGTTTATGATTAATTTGTTCATCAAGCTTTTTTATAATGCTAAAATAATCATTAATTTTTATACATTTAATCCAAAAAACATCTTTTCTGCCATTTTGGATAATAATACATATGATTTTATAAAAACTTTACCTTAAACATAAAATATGCTTGAGGATACAGGATATTTGCCACTAAGGCACGAATGAAATACGAATAAAACACTAGTAAAACCTAATTGAAATATGGAATATGCTTGCGGTGTCAGGTTAACCGCTCCGTAAATACAATAGTAGAGCGCTAAAATGGGCGATTGTTAATAACTTTTTAGGAATACGGCTTTTTTATAGGCTTTTGCGGTTGCTTGCAACCGTCCCGCTTGATTATTTTTGTGTTTTGCAAGTCCGCAGGGCGCAGGAAAACGCTAAAAATAAAAGTGCGGGATTAATAACTTTTTTAGAATACGGCTTTTTTAACTAAATTTGTATGCCTTAAACACAAGGAATTATGCAAAAATTGATTTTACCATTTGCTTTTTTAAGCCTGATTTTATGCTCTTGCCGTTCTACAAAAAAACAAACCAAAGTATTAAAATACAAACCCCGATATTACCGCCTTTGCGGACACCATTTTGCTAACGACACACTAAAACCCGAACAAAGTTTAACGCCTTATAAATTTGCCGATAGTATTATTTTTGTAAAAATGGATAGCTTACAATAAAAATACGCCCCAAACTTCATTGGGGGCAGAGT
>JAMOMQ010000138.1 GCA_027066995.1 Flavobacteriales bacterium | reverse complement strand
CGCAACAATAATTTTTTCGACTTCATTGGGCTTAATACCTATGATTTCAGCAATTTCGTCATAAGTTAAACCTCCCAATGCATTTAAATCCAATACTCTGCGCATGGTTTCGGGCAATTGACTGTAAATGCTGCCGAAAATACTACGCAATTTTTCATCTCTAAAATCGTCGGCTGTCAATCCTAAACTTTGTGCAAAAGCATTTTGTGTGTCATAATCAAACAAATATACTTTTGGTTTAAAGTCGTCTTGTTTATATTCAATATCTTCATCTTTTAAATCGTTGACCAAAATGATTTCACCGTCAGCATTGGCTGTCAAATCCTCATACATGTATTTTAGTTCTTCCTTAAGGAGCTGATCAACAGGCATTTTCTTTTTATTGGGAATTTTGTTTTCTTTGGCAGCATAATCGCCAATAATTTGATCTGCCCACGAAAACAAACGCACTTTTAAATCTTTAGTGTTTTTGATACGTTCAAATTCTTTATAGGCATTAAGATAGACATCGGCTAAGACATCAGCAGGGTTGTAAAAATTTTTGGGAAGCCATCGCTTAGCTTCATAAATCTTAATACGATGAGATATGTATTTTTGTAATCTGGGAAGCAATTCGGTCAAAACTTTATCAAAAGAAGCTTTATTGCCTTGTGATTTATGATCTTTTAGAGTTTCAAATGTATTTTTCATAGAAATATTTTTTTTAATTTGGTTATTAAAGACCGTTCAAAAATTTGACCATATTGTTTGTTTATGACAATTTGACATTATTTGTTGTATTGCATGATATAATTAAGCACTTTAGTCATCAAATGTGCCCTGTCTTTACCGCGCACATTGTGTTTGGCAGTAGGGTATAAGTAAAAATCCATTTGAATATTTTGTTTGACGGCTTCGCGATGCAAGGCAATATTATGTTGTGGTACCACGACATCGTCTTGATAGCCATGGATGGTTAACAAATGACCTTTTAGATTTTGTATTTTATTTAGAACGCTTGTTTCTTTAAATCCTTCGGGATTTTGTTGGTAGGTATCCATATAACGTTCGCCGTACATCACTTCGTACCATTTCCAATCTGTCACAGGCCCACCGGCCACACCGGTTGTAAATACTTCGGGGTAAGCGGTCATCAGTGAGCTGGTCATAAAGCCGCCAAAACTCCAACCGTGAACGGCCAAACGTTTGGTGTCGACATAAGGCAGTGATTTTAAATATTCGACACCGTGTAATTGGTCTTTCATTTCTACTTGTCCCAAATGTCGATGGATAACGCTTTCAAATTTAAAACCGCGATAGGCAGAGCCATGTCCGTCCACCGTAAACACCAAGTAGCCTTGTGAAGCCAACCATGGCATCCAAAGAGGCGCACCGCCCATCCAAGAGTTGGTATTCATTTGTGCATGTGGACCGCCATAGACATAAACTAAAACGGGATATTTTTTATTCGGATTAAAATCGGCCGGTTTAAACAATCGGGCATAAATTTTGTCACCGTATTCGCCTGTAATACTAAACATTTCGGGCTTGGGGTTGATATTGTAATCCTTAACCGGATTGTCCGCTTTGAATATTTGATTATTGTTTTTGCAAGCGACATCCTGTAAGAATATTTCTCGTGGTATATCAATATTAGAAAAAACATCTAAATAATAACCGGCATAATCATTATACAAAATACGGTGTTGCCCCGCTTTAGGTGTTAAATTTTTTATTTTACCGTTGCGGGTATTAATACGGAATAATTGTGTATTGCGCGGATCTGTGCCGGTGCCGGTCATATAAACGTATTTACCTTTGCCGGAAAAACCTTTGATATCCTTGGCAACCCACTTGTTGTGGGTCAATTGTTTTAAAAGTTGTCCGTCGGTATTATATTTATACAAGTTCATAAATCCGTCGCGTTCACTTAACCAAATAAATTCATTATCGTGATTGGGGATAAAAAAGGCAGGATGCTCGGGTTCGACCCATTTGTCATTGGTTTCTTCAAACAGAGTATGGACAAAGTCGCCTGTTTCGGCATTATATTGATTAAACCACATGTGGTTTTGATCACGGTTGACTTCGGCCAAATAAATATATTTTTCATTGGGTCCCCAGGTTAAATTGGTGGCATAATGATTTTTGCCGGCACCATCAAACAATTTTAAATACAATGTTTTACCGGTTTTTAAATCGTAAACGCCGACGCCGGGCTCTTCACTGCCACGGCCATTCATCGGGTATTTGATATTGTGCAATTTTGCCGGTGTAACGGTAATATCTACCAAGGGATAATCATCTACTTCGGATTCGTCTTTTTGGTAAAATGCTAATTTTTGTCCGCTTGGAGACCAAAAAGTGCCTTTGGTAATCCCGAATTCACTACGAGCAATGGCTTGACCGCTTACAATGTTTTTATTATCAAAAACTGCTACCGGTATTTGTTTTTGTTGGCGGTTGGCGATATATAAATTGTTGTCAATAGTATAGGCCACCGATTGGTTTCTATCATTAAAATCTTGATTTTCGGCTTTTTCGGGCAAGTTTATTTTTGTTATTTTTTGATGCTTATAATCATATAAAATCTTACTGCTGTCTTGTGTAAACATCAAGAAATCAGGTGTAGCCGTTTCAATATATGGGAAATATTTGGCGTCGGGCCAAGTTTTTTTTAGTTGTTGCAAATCAATTTTTAGGATTGTTTTATTGTTCAAGTCTTTGATAACGACTTCTTGTCCGTCGCGGTATAAATAATTATTGCTATTTTTTATCCATTGCAAATTTCGTAATGATTTCGGATACAAACCTTTGTAATAACCTAAGACGGCATCACGTAAATTCAATTCTTTTTGTTGGGCATGGTTTTGCCAAGTTAATATAAATAATAGTATATAAATTATTTTTTTCATTGGAATGATTTTAAAATTATTACGAAAATAATTTATTTTTATGAGAGGCACACTATCTTAACAAATATTTATCAAGTTTTTTTAACAGCTCTGAGCATTTCTCTTTTCCCGGGAGGACCGGGTAAACGTACTACTTTAAACCCGGCTGCTAACATATTGCGCCGGACTTGTCCTTTGGCAGAATAGGTGACCAAAATACCGTCTGTATCAAGAAAACGATACATTTTTTCAAATATTTCTGCTGTCCATAATTCGGGTTGTTTGTCCGGGGCAAAGGCATCAAAATATATCAAATCAAACAATTTGTTGGTTTTATAATAAAGGAGATCGGTTTGATTTTTATGTAACGTGATTTGTGGTGTAATATTTACAGCTTTTTGCCAAGGGGCTTGATGTATGCGTTCAAAAAGAATTTGATGAATTTCTTTTTCAAAATTGTTGAGTTTCAAAATAATATCCTGAGGCAGAGGGTGTTTTTCTAAGGTTTCATAATAAATTTTTTTATCATTGTTTTTGGCAGCCAAACAGGTTAAAAAAACATTTAATCCGGTGCCGAAACCGATTTCCAAAATATTAATTTTTTGTTTTGTTAATGATTTATATCCGGCTTCAATATATACATGTTCAGATTCGGTTATGGCACCGAATACCGAGTGGTAAGTTTCGTTTAAATCAGGCAAATATAAACTTTGAGAGCCGTCTTTGGTTTTAATTATTTTTATGTTCATAATTAATTATTAATAATTTTTAGATTTTTTATGGGAATAATAAATTAAACTTTATAAAAATATAAAGATTTAGAAGCTATTTCCATATTCTTATTAATTAATCAAAAATAGTATTTTTTATTGCAATATCTTTATAAAAATTGATATTTTTTTTGTAAATTTGTAACAACTTAATACTCAAAGACTATGACTGCAGACATTAAAACGCCTTTTATTATTGAAAAAATTAAAGAATCTAAGTTACCAAAAGCCGATTTTTCCAACTTGGTTTTTGGTCAAATGTTTTCCGATCATATGTTGGTCGCCGATTTTTTTGATGGTAAATGGCAAACTCCCAAAATTATGCCATATCAGGCTTTGCCTTATGAACCCTCAGCCAAGGTATTTCATTATGGTCAAGCGGTTTTTGAAGGTATGAAAGCTTATAAAGATTCTAAGGGTAATGTTTTTTTGTTTAGACCCGAAGAAAATTTTAACCGGATGAACAATTCGGCCGAGCGATTGGGAATGCCTGCAATTCCCAAAGATATTTTTATGAATGGTATTAAAGAACTTGTCAAGATGGATAAAGATTGGATTCCTACCGGAAATGGTGAATCTTTATACATACGACCTGTTTATATTGCTACTGAAAATGCTGTGGCGGCTTCGCCGTCCAATGCTTACCGCTTTATGGTGATGACTTCACCGGCCGGTAAATATTATGTGGGAGATGTAAAAGTCAAGGTGGAAGACAAATATAGCCGTGCTTGTGACGGCGGCGTAGGTTATGCCAAAGCAGCCGGTAATTATGCCGCCCAATTTTACCCAACCGAAAAAGCCAAGGAGGAAGGTTTTCAACAAATTATATGGACTGATTCTGCCGAACATAAATATTTGGAAGAAGCCGGCACCATGAATATTTTCTTTAGAATAGGTGATAAACTCTTGACAGCTCCTACCATACCCGACAGCACCCGTATTTTACCCGGCGTAACACGTAAAAGCATCATTAAACTGGCACAAGATAACGGGGTGCCCGTTGAAGTCAGACCTATTGAAGTAAAAGAGGTTATTGAAGCAGCTAAAAATGGCGAATTAAAAGAAATTTTTGGAGCGGGAACAGCAGCTACGGTATTGCCAATTACCGGTATTAAATATAAAGATTTTTATACGGATTTAAAGAAACCCGCAGATAGTTATGCCGATCGTTTTAAAAATATGTTGATGGATATTCAATATAATAGAGCTGAAGATCCTTACGGATGGCGTTATCCCGTTCAATAAAAAGTATATTAAAATCATATTATTTAAACCTGCTGTAACTAGCAGGTTTTTTTATATCTAAATTAAATTTATTTATTGAACTCAAACAAAATAAATTTTCGATTTTTTTTCAATAAATTATGTGACACCAAAACGACATACAAATTAGTAAAACATATTTTTTATGAAGGGAAATCTGATTGCATGATTATTATTATGTCACAAAGATGACTAAAATCACAATTGCATTTAATTATTAATTAGAATCATTCTTTTGTTTTTAAAAAATGTCAATCATCAGGTTTTTAAGCCTTTTTAGGTGTTATTTTTGAGTAAAATAAATGAAAAACAAATATTTATACATAATATTATGAGCAAATTAAATCGAAGAGATTTTATCAAAATATCTGGAACAGCCACAGCCGGTTTGGCTATGACACCACCGCTAACTAGTATTATGGGGGCAATTTTCGGAGAAGAAAAAACCGAACATCTTCTCGAAAATGAAGCTGTTAAGACCCCAACGGTTTGTGAAGTGTGTTTTTGGAACTGTGCCGGTTGGGTATACAAAGATAAAGACGATAAAATCAAAAAAGTAATAGGAAATGACCAAGATCCGCATTCCAACGGACGCCTGTGTCCGCGTGGAACCGGAGGCTTGGGTATGTATTATGATAATGACCGTCTCAAAAAACCTTTGATCAGGGTAACACGAGAAGACGGCAAACAAGAGTTTAGAGAAGCAACGTGGGACGAAGCTTTTGATGTCATTGTTAAAGGTATGAAAGACATTGAAAAGAAATATGGCAAAGAAAGTATGGCTTTATTGTTTCACGGTAAAACCGGACCGCACTTTGAACATTTGTTCAAAGCCTGGGGGTCCGACACCATGGGAGAACCGGCAGGCGCCCAATGTTTGATTACGCGGGAAGCCGGATTTATCGCTACTTACGGAGCAGGATTGGCTTCACCCGAGCCTACCGATGTCCGCAATACCGATTGTCTGGTGCTGATAGGAAATCATATCGGTGAAAATATGCACAACGGACACGTCCAAGAAGTATCGCAGTTGATAGACAGAGGAGGAACCATTATAACGGTGGATCCACGTTTTTCTACCATGGCAGCACATTCTACCAAGTGGTTGCCTATTAAACCTTCAACCGATTTGGCATTGTTATTGGCTTGGATGAACGTTATTATCAACGAAGGACTATATGACAAAGATTATGTGGCACAATATACTTACGGTTTTGATTTACTCAAAGACCATGTCCAAAAATATACGCCCGAATGGGCGGAAAGCGTAACAACCATACCTGCCGGAGATATTTATGAAACGGCTCGTATGATGGGAGGCGCCTCGCCACGAGTTATTATTCATCCGGGGCGACATACCGCTTGGTATGGCGATGACACCCAACGCACCAGAGCTATAGCCATATTGAATGCTATTTTAGGTTCTTGGGGTAGAGAAGGAGGTTTTTATTTTCCCGAAAAAGTAAAATTACCCAAAGAGGCTCATCCGCCGTTTCCCAAACCCAAATGGTCATGGAAAACCATTTCGCGCGATAAACACAAATTGGCCATTATGGGTATTACCAACGAAATTATCGATCATGCTTTGCCCGAATACAAGGGACCTTATAAAGTAAAAGGTATGATGATAACCGCTACCAATCCCATACAGTCTATTCCGCCCGAAGATAAGGTCAAACGGGCTTTGCAAAATCAAGATTTGGTAGTAGTGGTTGATACCATGCCGAGTGAAATCACCGGTTATGCCGATGTGGTTTTGCCCGAAGCGACCTATTTGGAAAGATTAGACCATATTCGCACGGCACATCACCGTCAGCCCAATATCGCCTTGCGTTATCCGGCGGTTAAACCCAAATGGGAAACCAAACCCGGTTGGTGGATAGCACGCGAAATAGGAGTTCGTTTGGGATTGCACGATTTCTACGAATGGGAAGATTTTGAAGAAGTATTAGACTGGCAGTTGAAACAAGTAGGCAGTTCAATGGAAGAAATGAAACGCATCGGCGTAAAACATTTTCCGCGTAAAACCCCCATGTATCTAAAAGACGGAGAGGAATACTGGTTTAATACCAATACCGGAAAAATAGAATTGTACTCGACCGACTTTGCCGACTGGGGTTACGATCCGTTACCGGTTTATAAAGACCATGGTGAAGCACCGGCCGGTTATTTACGCTTAATTTACGGTCGTTTACCGATGCATACTTTTGGACGTACTTTAAACAATCCGTATTTGTGGGAATTGAAAAACGAACCTGCTTTGTGGGTAAATCCCAAAGTTGCCAAAATATACGGTATTGAAAACGGACAAGAAGTTTGGCTTAAAAATCCCAAAGGCAAAGTAAGTTCGTTTGCTATCAAAGTCAGGGTAACCGAGCGTATTCGACACGATTCGGTATTTTTACCTCATGGATTTGGCAATAAAGGACGAATTTGGGTAGATGGCAAAGTTGAAGAAATGTCCCGAACCTACGGACGCGGTATTTCCGATTCCGAAATGGTTTACAATATAGAAAAAGATCCGGTAACGGGAGGAACCGGTATGCGTAACAATTTTGTTACCATTTTAACTGAAAATCCACATAAAAAAGAAGAATTATCATGAGATACGCAATGGCTATAGAAGTCAACAAATGTGTTGGCTGTGGAGACTGTGTAGTAGCATGTCAAACGGAAAATAATGTTCCTATGGGTTATTCGCGCGACTGGATTGTTGAAATTGCAAGAGGAGAATATCCCAATTTATTTATGCACTTTGAATCGCAACGTTGTAATCACTGTGACGATACACCTTGCGTTAGAACTTGTCCTACCGGTGCCAGTCATGTCATCGAAGGAGGAATTGTAAAAGTTACACACGACGAATGTATCGGTTGTGGTGCTTGTATTGAAGCTTGTCCGTATGATGCCCGTTATTTTCATCCGGACGGATATGTTGATAAGTGTACCTTCTGTGACCATAGAGTTGCCGACGGATTGGACCCGGCTTGTGTTTCGGTTTGTCCGACTACTTGTATGCACTTTGGCGATTTGGATGATCCCGATAGTGAAATATCCAAGTTAATTAAAAGCAGAGAACATTATACTTTGCT
>JAMOMQ010000137.1 GCA_027066995.1 Flavobacteriales bacterium | reverse complement strand
TTTTATGGAATAATAATTTTTTGCAAAAAATACCGGTTTGTTTGTGAAATACTGAAAATGTATAAACCCGATGACAAATTATCAAAACAAATCTGACGATTGCCGGCTTTTAATTTTTGTCGCCAAATTTGTTTGCCGGACAAATCAAACAATTTGCAATCAATATCTTTGGAGCTTTTGATTTGAACCCCATTATCGCTTATCGAAAAACTCAATTCATCGGCGTCAAAATCGGTAACGGTATTGGAACAATCGGTATTGTATGCAGCCGAAGCGTCGATAGCGGTTGCCCAATTGTTTTGCATATATACGGCATCATCTACTTGAACACATGTCAAATCGGGGTTAGTCGTAGCATTGAACTGTGTAAAATATTGATTGTTGCCGTTGGCAATATTTAGATGTTGCAACCGGTTGTTTTGACATAACAGTTTGGAAATGTTTGTGTTTTGTGAAATATCCAAACTTTGCAATTGGTTATTTTCACAATGCAATTCGGTAATAGGCAACGAGCCCAAATTCAAAACGTTTAATTGATTGTTTTGACAATATAAATAATAGTAAAATTGTGAACTTGTGCCTAATTGTAAATCGTTTAGTTGGTTGTTGGAACAATCCAGCGAACGCAAACTATTGTTTAGTTTCATATCCAATTGCGTAAGCTGGTTATTTTGACATTCCAAATATTCTATGATGTTGTTATTGTATAATGTTAAACTAACTAACTGATTATTATTACAATACAATTCTTTCAATTGGGTATTTAGGCTTAAATCCAACTGCGATAAATTGTTGTGATGACAATACAAACTTTCCAAAGCGGTAAAGTCTTGAATACCGGTTAAATCCGCAATATTCAAATTGGCAATATTAAGTGAAGTAACATTATTGATTTGAGCCGTAGAAACCAAATGGTCATTTGCAATACCATTGCCCATACCGTTGTTTTCCAAAAAAGTTTCAAAATTGGTATCGGGTATTTGAGTGGTCTGTGCTTTTAAAGACAAACCCATCCAAATCAAAGCAAGGAGTAAAAGATTTTTATTCATAAATTGTTTTTTTGAGTTGTGTAACAAAAGTAGAAAAAAATATATTCGGAAGATAAACAAAATAAAAAAAAATGTTTTTCGTTTAATTAAATATTATCTTTGCAACACAATACAAATTTTATCACTTATGAATTTTATCACTTTTTTACAAGCGACACAAGTGCAAGACAGCTTGGCACAAGCCGGACAATTGGCCGGTGAAGTTGTTTCTCAAGAAAAAAAGCTACGAGTTATTGATCTAATTATGAATGCCGGCACGGGTGGTATCATCATAATAGCTTTACTGTTTGTAATGCTGTTTGTTGCTTTGGTTATTTATTTTGAACGGCTTTCGGCTATAAAAGCCGCTTCAAAAGTTGATCCCAACTTTATGAACCAAATCAAAGCTTATATCAAATCCGGTAATATTGACGGCGCCAAAATATTATGTCAACAATATGATACACCGGTGGCAAATTTGATTGAAAAAGGTGTCAGTCGTATTGGCAAACCACTTGAAGATATCAATAAAGCCATTGAAAACGCCGGAAAATTGGAAGTATATAAATTGGAAAAAAATGTCAGCACTTTGGCAACCATAGCCGGTGCAGCACCCATGATTGGTTTCTTGGGAACCGTTATTGGTATGATTTTGGCATTTCACAATATGGCAAGCGGAGGCGGTAAAATTGAAGTAGCCTCATTGGCACAAGGTATTTATACGGCCATGACCACAACGGTTGCCGGTTTGATAGTTGGTATTGTAGCTTACATAGCTTATAACCACTTGGTTGTAAAAACCGATAAAGTGGTGCATCAAATGGAAGCCAATGCCGTAGATTTCTTAGACTTGTTAAACGAACCCAGTTAATTGAGCTATGGAAATAAAAGGCAGAAATAAAGTCAGTCCCGAATTTAGTATGGCGTCAATGACCGATATCGTGTTTTTGTTGCTCATATTCTTCATGTTGACTTCTACATTGGTTACAGCAGATGCATTGGATTTAGTATTGCCCAAAGCCAAAGGAAAAACCGAACACAGTCAAAATTTATCGGTGAGTATCAACAAAAAATTGGATTATTATATCAATAAGAAAAAGGTTGATGAAAAAAACTTGGAAACCCGTCTGAAAGCCATGCTCGCAAAAGAAGAAAAACCGGTAATAATATTGCGTGCCGAAGAAGGGGTGCCTATTGAAAAAGCCGTTTATGTGATGGATATTGCCAACCGCAACAATTATAAAGTGATATTGGCAGTGCGACCGAAGTAAGTAAGTTAGAGTTGAAAGTTAAAAGGGTAAAGTTAAAAGTGCCAGGTTAAAAATATAAAGGTAAAAGGTGAAATATTTAGAAGATAGACATAAAAGAAAAGCTGTTGTTGAAGCAACTATCATAATGATATTGCTTATTATTCTTATGTTTATCAGTGGTATGACTTATTTGGATCCGCCGCCTGAAACGGGTATTGCCGTTAATTTCGGCACATCAGCCGTAGGAAGTGGTCGCGTGCAACCTCAACATAACACACCGCAACCCAAACCCGTGCAACAACAACCTCAAGAACAAATCAGCAAACCCGAGGTAAAAGATAATGTATTGACCCAAGACAATGAAGAAGCTCCGGTTATAAAAGATAAACCCCAAAAACCCAAACCCAAACCAAGCCCGAAACCCGATAAACCGAAACCTAAACCCAAACCTAAACCGGATAAAAATATTACCGACATACTCAATTCGGTAAATAATGCCCCCGGCGATGACACCAACAACGCTACCGGTGAAGGCAATGATAACCAAGCCGGAGACAAAGGCGATATATCCGGTGATCCCAATGCGTCGGGATACTACGGCAACGGCGGACGTGGTGGCGGTGGCGGCACCGGCAATTACCGCTTGGGAAGCCGCAGAGCCTTAACCAAACCCAAACCGGCTTACAACTGCAACGAAGAAGGCAGAGTTGTGATAAAAATTTATGTAAACAAAGCGGGAAAAGTTATAAAAGCCATGCTGGGAAAAGGTTCAAGCAATAATGCACCTTGCCTGGTAGAAGCAGCCAAACAAGCCGCTTTGCGAACCAAATGGGAAGCTGACCCCAAAGCCCCGGATACACAAATAGGAAAAATCATTTTTAACTTTACAACTACCGAATAAAAATTGAATTACCAAGACACTATTCAATGGATGTTTGCCCGGTTGCCCATGTATCAACGGCAAGGAAAAACCGCTTTTAAAAAGGATTTGACCAATATTTTAAAACTTGATGTACACTTAGGCTACCCTTCTCAAAAAATCAAATCTGTTCACGTAGCCGGTACCAACGGCAAAGGCTCTGTATCCCATTTGTTGGCATCGATATTGCAAGAAGCAGGTTATACAACAGGGCTTTATACTTCTCCGCATCTCAAAGATTTTAGAGAGCGTATTCGCATCAACGGGCAGCCGATACGCAAAAATTGTGTGATTAATTTTATCAAACGAAACAAAACTTTTTTAGAACAAAACCAATTGTCATTTTTTGAAATGACCGTAGGAATGGCTTTTGAATATTTTGCAAAAAAACAGGTGGATATTGCCATCATAGAAACCGGCTTGGGCGGACGATTGGACAGCACCAATATCATTCGTCCCGAAGTGTCCGTTATTACCAATATTGGTTTGGACCATACCCAAATGCTCGGTGATACATTGGAAAAAATAGCCCGTGAAAAAGCCGGTATAATCAAAGAAAAAACACCGGTAGTTATAGGGCGTAAACAAAAGGAAACCCAAAAAGTTTTTGAAGAAACGGCAGCCCGGAAAAAAGCACCTGTTTACTACTCTACTTATGAAAACACAAAATTATATCCTTCTGCATTAAAGGGAAATTATCAAAAAGAAAATATTGCAACCGTATTAAAAACCATAGCTGTTTTACGTAGTAAAAATTACCGGATTACGGACAAAAATATCCAAAACGGATTGCTCAATGTGATAAAAAACACCGGCTTGCGCGGGCGTTGGGACATCTTACAACAAAATCCGTTGGTAATAGCCGACACGGCTCATAATGAAGACGGATTAAAAATAGTCATACAACAATTATCCGGACTTGATTTTGACAAATTACACATTGTTTTAAGTGTTGTTAACGACAAGAATTTGGATAAAATATTACCGTTGTTTCCTAAAAAAGCCACTTATTATTTTAGCAAAGCAAACATACCGAGAGGATTGGAAGCCGGAGTTTTACAACAAAACGCACAGACTTACGGATTAAAAGGCAAAATTTATCCAAACGTCTCATCTGCCTATCAAACGGCACTGCAAAAAGCCGGTAAAAACGATCTTATTTTTATAGGTGGCAGCACATTTACCGTGGCTGAAATTATTTGACAATTTTCAACATCCGCCACTTACCGAAAATATCTTTTTTAAACCGGTAATCGGTAATGTTTCGGCTTTGTAACAATGCTTCCAATTCGGGTTTTAAATTTTCGTTTATTTCAAAATAAATCCATTGTGGTTGTTTGGTTTTTAATGACAAATCTATAATTCTTTTGTAAAATTTTAGCGGATTGTCATCGGGGACAAACAAAGCTGTTGCAGGTTCATGTTGCACTACATTGGGGTGCATGTCTTTTTTTTCGCTATGACGTACATAAGGCGGATTGCTAACGATAATATCAAACCGGTTTAAGTCGCAATATTTAAAAATGTCTCTATGATCAAAGCTTATTTTAACCCCGTGCATGCGGGCGTTTCGCCGTGCAATATCCAAAGCTTCGGTTGAAATATCAACGGCTTCGACACGGGCGTTTTTCAAATGATAAGCCAGATTTACGGCAATAGCACCACTACCGGTTCCTATGTCAAGTATATAAACATTTTCTTTGGGATCAAAATCCGATTGAACATCTTTGATAACCCAACTGACCAGTTCTTCGGTTTCGGGGCGGGGTATCAAAACATCTTTGGTAACCAAAAAATTTTTTCCGTAAAATTCCGTTCCGCAGGTAATATGTTGCCAAGGCGTATAATTCAACAGTTTTTGAAGTGCTTTGTGCATGCGTAAATCGGGTATAACTGTTTGCGGATTGAGGGCTATATCCAGCCTTTCAATATTCCAATAATATTTGGTTAAACGATAAAAAACAGCTGTAATTTCTTCCGGCGGATATATATGTTTTAGTTTTTCTTGATAGTCAGCCAAGAGTTGTTTAACGGTTTTTTGATGTTCGGCATAGGTTTGCATGATTTCATGATGAATTTCATCAATACTTTTACGGGCATCAATTCTGACGGTATAATGAGGCAAAATTTTTTCCAAAATATCTTTGGCACGGGTTTGTATTTGCCTAAACTTTTCCAAGCGGTTATCGTGTCCGCCTTCATAGACCGAAATAACCTTTTTGCGTTTTACAATTTCATCAATTTCCAATTCCAAATAAAACGAAAAATCGGGCACCGGATATAAACTTTGGATAAATTTGCCCAGTTTGGCAGGTGCTCCCATGGCTTGTTCAATCGCCCAATATTTGTGCCAATTGCCGTCCATAATCAAATACGCAACACCGGATTGAACAGCTTTTTGATAGGCTTCGTTAAAAGCATGAAAGATAAACATTGACCGGCTGACCGGATGCAAATTTGTTACGTAATTTTCAACATCGGGCGTTTGACGGTATATTGTCCACGACTGAAATTCGGGACGTTTGATAATATCCCAAACCGATACAATCCGGCTGTTCGGAAATTTTTTTTGCAACAATTTGGCTTGGGTCGATTTGCCGCTGCCATCCAGTCCCGTTATACTGATGATTTTCATATTTGCACGCCGTATAAAAATAAAACAGAAACAAGCGGTATGCTCAAATTATCCCAACCTTTGACCGATACAGCTTCGACAAGCGTTAAAACAATACTGTGTAATATACTGATAAACAAAATGTTATGAGACCATGCCGTCATAGTTAGAAAATAGTAACTCAAAATAAAGGTAACGATAAAAAAAGCCAAAGAACCGCCAAATGATTTATTGTGATTAAATATGCTATAAACTTTGACGGGAAACGATTTGCCTATTAAAGCTGCCATTGGGTCGGCAAAAACAACCACACTAAACGGCAAATAAAAATAGATGTTTTCGCCCGTGTACTGATACAACCAAAACAACAACCACGACGACCAAACAAATAACAGTTCGCCGTATGATTTTCGTCCGACCGAAAAGATAGACGGAAACCAACCCATTTTTTTGCATGTATATAATATAATGGTAAAACTTACGGTTAAAGCTAAAATAATGAAATGATTTTGAATAAAATCGGGGTAGCTGAGTGCCACAATACCCGAACCGACATGGGCTATTTTTCGGCTCCACTCCGTAGGCACTTTAAACAGCCGGTAAGCTGCTTCGGCAATAAGCATAACTCCCACCAAAGCCAGCGAATACAGTAAAAAGAGATACAATTCGTTCATATTTTGGTATATTTTTCACGAAAATAAGGAAAATAATTGTAATTTTATTTTCTAAACAAGCAAAAGTATGCACAACAGTTTTGGAAATATACTCAGATTGACAAGTTTTGGCGAATCGCACGGCAAAGCCATAGGCGGCGTATTAGATGGTGTTCCTTCCGGCATATTTTTAGATTTGGAAATGATACAAAACGAATTAAATCGTCGTAAACCCGGGCAATCACACTTGACTACCCAACGCAAAGAACCTGATCAAGTTCAATTTTTATCCGGCATTTTTGAAGGAAAAACCACCGGAACACCTATAAGTTTTATCATTGAAAACACCAATGAACGTTCTAAGGATTACGAGCATATCAAAGATGCTTACCGCCCGTCGCATGCCGATTTTACTTATGATAAGAAATACGGCATACGTGATTATCGCGGTGGCGGACGTGCCTCTGCACGCACTACGGCAAGTATTGTAGTGGCAGGTGCCATTGCCCGTCATATTGTGCCCGATATTAAAATAACCGCTTATGTAAGTGCCGTAGGAGATATTGAGCTAAACCAACCTTACCGTGAATTAAACCTAAATCAAATTGAACAAACTCCGGTGCGTTGTCCCGATTTGGAAACCGCACAACTGATGATTAATAAAATAGAACAAGTAAAAAAACAGGGCGATACCGTTGGCGGACAAGTAAGTTGTGTGATACAAAATGTGCCGATAGGTTTGGGCGAACCTTTGTTTGACAAATTACAAGCCCGTTTAGCCTATGCCATGCTTAACATACCGGCGGTGAAAGGTTTTGAATACGGTAGCGGATTTGCAGGCAGTCGTATGCAAGGTTCGCAACATAACGATATATTTAACACCGACGGCAGCACCAAAACCAATTTTTCCGGCGGTATTCAAGGCGGTATCAGCAACGGCATGGACATATATTTTAAAGTAGCCTTTAAACCGGTTGCAACGCTGATGCAGACACAAGAAAGTATTGATAATCAGGGCAATAAGATTGTATTGGAAGGTAAAGGACGCCACGACCCTTGCGTAGTGCCGCGTGCCGTTCCTATAGTTGAAGCCTTTGCAACGTTGGTTTTGGCAGATTTTTATCTGTTGCAGAAAATGCGGTGATTTCCATACCGTTCATTCCGGTAGAAAGAAGAACGATGAGAAATTTCCTATTTTACAGTTAAAGATTTCTCGCTATCGCTCAAAATGATACCGATTTATCAAATTCTTAATTATCAATTCTCAATTATCAATTATTAATTCATCATATTATCATTAAAAAATGAAACAACTCTACATTATCCGTCACGGCAAAGCCTCACAACAAATGATGCCCGACATCAAACGTCCTTTGATTGAGAAAGGAATTAAGCGAACGCGTAAATTTGCCAAAAAACTCAAAGAAACCGGCGTACAACCCGATTTGATTGTTAGCAGTCCGGCGGTTCGTGCTTATCAAACAGCCGAAATATTGGCTGATATTTTTGATTATCCGAAAAATAAAATAGACATTAATCAATATTTTTATTTTCACGAAGAAGAAGCCGTTTTGTACCAACTTATGGGTTTGCCC
>JAMOMQ010000136.1 GCA_027066995.1 Flavobacteriales bacterium | reverse complement strand
CGGTAAGTGGAAATTCCGTTTTGGTAGAAGCTGATGAAAGCGGTTTTTATCCAACCAACAATATCTTTAATCTAAATAAAGAACTCATAAAATATCTCAATGAAAAAGTTGAACCCTCAAAAAAATAATCTTCGTCAAAAAAAAATATTTACAATCGGCACCGAAGGTGGCAGTATTGACGGATTTGAAATAAAGAAAAATAACAAAATCATAAAATTTGCTTACAAAGTAAGTGAATATTACGACGACGAATTCAATTACAGCAATACGCAAGAAGTTGAAGTAACCGAATTTACGGATTTTTGGTTGTTTTTGCTCCAAAATTATCCGTTGTATAAACTTTATCCGGTATTTATTGACAACGACTACAAAAAACATGTTGATATTTTGGTAACAATGGCATTTTTTAACAATCCCGAATACTCCGAACAACAGAAACAAAAATGGTTAAAAGCAGTTGGAAACAATTTTGACGATTTCAATTCGTTTCAAAACAATATAACCGATGATTTTTGGGACGACACCCCCGATATTGCGGCTATTGACCAATTGAAAACAACCTCGTATTATAAAGAACTAACCAAAAATTTAAATCTAACCAAAACCATGAAAAACAAAAAACATACTACAATCAAAACTATTGACGACTTTCAGCCAAGCGAAATAATGAAATATAAAAGTGCCTACAATTATCAAAATGAACTAACCGAAAAATTAGATAAGCTCGAAGCTGATTTTGACCAAAACATCATTAACGAAATTATTCTTTGGAAATTAAATCGTTATGCAAAATTAGATCCCGAAACTTTAGATTTAATCAATCAAATTGACAGAAAAGCCCAAACGAAAAATGACGAATTAACCAAAAAAATACTTCGTAATTTATTAACAACCAAAGGTATAGGACTACCAATGGCTTCAACAATATTACGGTTTGCAAACCCGAAAGTTTATCAAATCATCGACCAACGGGTGTATAGGCTTATTATGGGGGAGGAATTAAAACTAAACGGAAAAAAGGACACGGAAATTAAACATTTAATTGAAAAATATTTACATTATCTAAATAAATTGAAAAAAATAAGTAACGATAAAGAAATTCCCTTTAAACAGTCAGACAGAATTTTGTATGCAATGGACAAAGTTGTAAACAAAGACATAAAGATAAAATACTAACAGTCATGCATATCATCCAAAAATATGAACATGAAGCGATATTGATCGGCTCACAAGGTTTTACCCGTTCGCACTGGCAGGCGCTGATAAAACTCAACGAAAAACATCAAAACAAATATTTTGATATCTTACACAATGGTATCAAGCTAAAACATTATGTAGGCGTAATACAAGTTAACAACTTGCTGATAGAAATTTTGCCTAAAACCGACAAAAATTCCGGCAACGAACCATGGAAAAAAGTTTTGTTGCAAATGTTAAAAGCAACCGGTAAACTCAAAGTCGAAACTTCGGGTAACGCCTTGGTGCGCCGGCAAAATTTAAATCTGCTCGAAATATATTTTCTTACGTTTTTGCAAGAAACCGAACTATTAATACGTCAAGGATTGATTAAACAATACCGTAAAAACACAGCAAACACAAAAGCACTAAAAGGAAAGCTTGATTTTGCGGGTAACATTCGTCATAACTTGCTGCACAAGGAACGTTTTTATACCCGACATCAAGTCTATGACATCGATCACCTGTTGCATCATATTTTGCGATTGGCACTGAAAATAGTGCAAGATTTTAGTAATGGAACTTCATTGAAGGCTTATACCAATCGTCTTTTGTTGTCTTTTTCAGAATTAACCCACTCAAAAATAACCCCCGAAATATTGCAAAAAATTAATTTTAATCGCAAATCACATCATTATAAAAAAGCTTTTGAATTAGCCCGTTTAATTATCCTAAATTATTCACCCGATATTACCGGAGGAGCAGACAAAATGATGTCCATTCTTTTTGACATGAACGAATTGTGGGAACGTTACATTTTAAAGACCTTGCAAAAAACCGTCAATAATAATCAAAAGTTTAAACATTGGGAAGTAATTGGGCAAGAAAGCAAAACCTTTATCGGCAATCGATATTTACAACCTGATATTATCCTTCGCAATAAACAAACCGACGAAGTGTATATTTTGGATACCAAATGGAAAAAACGCACCGGCACACCGGCAGACATATCCGATTTAAGACAAATGTATGCTTACGGCAGATTTTGGAAAGCAACCAAACTTATATTGTTGTATCCGTCGGGAGAACTAAAAACAGGAAAATTTCAGCTGTTTAAAAGCGACGATTTTCTTGCAAACGGCAAACCCGTAAAACACTATTGCAAAACATCATGTATTCCGGTGATGAATAAAAAAGGAGAACTTGCCCGTGAAACCGGCGAAAATATTTTGAATTTATTTAATCTATCTTCGACAAAGGAGATACAAATTACGTAATACCATTCAAAAAATCATAAATATTATCACTGCGTTTCAATCCGAGTTTTTTACGCAACTGGTAACGGGCGGTTTTGACACTGCCTTCCGAAATATTGAGCAACGAAGCGGTTTCTTTGATACTAAAACGCAATTTAATTAAGGCGGCTAACTTTAGTTCGGATGGAGTTATTTTGTCGTTTATTTCCTTTAAACGTTTAAAAAAGTTTTTATTGATTTCTTCAAAATACTGCCTAAACAATTCCCAATCTTTTTCCGATTGCATACTTCTTTTTAAACGGCGTTTCAAGTCCTTGATTTCCTTATAAGTTTCCGAACCGGTATTTTTGATAGAAGACAAAGCTTGCATGATTTCTTCAAGCAATTTGTTTTTTTGCAACATTATAAGTGCTTGTGTGGTCAGCTCTCGTGTTTTGTGTTGCAAGGCTTGTTCCATCTTTTCTTTTTCGGCACGTAACAATTCTTTTTCCAATAAATTTTTTTTGCGACGCAAAGCAAAATTACGAGCCAAAAAAGCGAGTATTAAAAGCGAAAGCAACAAACCGCCGATTAATAAATGTTTAATTTGTTTGTCTTTTTGTTGTTTGAGCTGCATTTTTTCAATCTCCAACTGTTTTTTTTTGTTTTCGTAACGCGATTCCAAATCGGCTATCTGTATCTTGGCTTGTTTTTCTTTTAAAGAATCTTGATAATCTATAAAATTTTCCAAATGATAAACGGCACTGTCCCATTTTTTCAGATTTTTAAAATTTTGATACAAATAAAAATGACCGTATTGTAATCCGTGCCAATCATTTTCTTTTATAGATATGGCAAGCGCTTTATGCAAATAATCATTACTTAACGGATAGTTTTTTAGTAAAGAATATAATTTTCCCAACCGGGCATATACCTTTTCTTTTTGATTGGTAACATTAGTAAATTTTAATGATTTTTGATAATAAAATTGTGCAGAATCTATATTTTTAAAGTAAAACGCCCATACATTGGCTTTATCAAAATACAATCCGGCTAAACCTTCATCCGAATGAATTTTGGAATAACCCTTTTCAGCCAAATTGTAGTAATATAAACTACTGTCCGGTTGCTTGATTCTTTTATACACACTCCCCAAATTTTGATAAATTACGGGTAGTTTTTTCTCGGTATTTTTTGTTTTCGCAAACGATAAGGCTTGCATAAAATAACGCTTGGCTTGTTTCATATTTCCGGTGGTCTTGTGTAACAAACCCAAATGATCCAAAGACATAACGATACCTTTTTTATTATTCATTTGTTCATACAATTTGTAGCTCTTAAAGGTAAATTCAATGGCTTTGTCAAGCTCGTTTTTTTCAAAATAAATACCGGCTATATTTTTATAATAATCAGCCAATTTATTTTTATTATCATCTTGTTTTGCCAAACGAATGGCTTTTTGTAAAAGTTCAATTGCTTTATTCGGATGGTTGTTTTTTAATGCCAATATACCGGCATTACTATAGTAATTGGCTATGGTTGCCTTAGTATTCATTTTTATGGCTTCATTATATAAAATTTGATTAAAAAAACGGGCGCTATCCAAATTGTTTCGCAAATAATAATCGACTATTTTATCCAAACTTTTTATTTTTTCTACCTGATTTTGTCCTGAGTATTGTTGTAACAATGAATTTTTTTCTGCTAAAGAAGTTTGCGAATAGATTGATTGTTGTAGTTGCAATAATATATTTACCAATAAGAAAAGAGAAAGTCTCATGTTGAATAGATTTTAAACAAATATACAAAACTTGACTTGCCATATCAAATAAAATTAATATATGTTTATTATTAAATTGTTGAGTATCAACATATTGATTTTTTAAACCTGACTTTATTCTGACCTTCATTTACCGCTCACCTGACTTTTTCTTGACCTGATTTATTTGGTTCTCATATACAAATGTCAATAGTTTTACCTCAAAATTTATTTGTCATGAAAATTAAAAATATGATTTTACTATACATTTTACTCATAGTATTAACCAAATATGTAGCGCAATATGATTGGACAGCCACCTTGTGGATTAGTCTGGCGTTTGTCATTTACTTCATATTTTTTCAAAAGAAAAATAATGTTTAACCTAAAAATTATAAAATCATGAAAAAACAAATTGCATTACTGACCTTATTATTTGTAGCGTTTACAAGCTTGGCACAAAACGGATTTAATTACAAAGCACTGCTTACCGAAAACAATTCAACGTTAAGCAATCAAAATGTAGATTTAAGATTTACGATCCTGCAAAACGGCACTTCGTCCGTATATCAAGAAACCCAATCCGCCACAACCGATGCCAATGGTATTGTATCGGTGGCAGTGGGCGAAGGAACCGCCATTTCGGGTAATTTTGATAATATTGATTGGGCACAAAACTATTTTCTCAAAGTGGAAATAGACACCGGCAACGGTTATCAAGATTTCGGCACCACCGAACTCAAATATGTGCCGTATGCCAAATATGCCGAAACCGCCGGCAATACATTTAGCGGTAACTTTCCCGACCTGGCTAATATTCCTGCCGGACTTTCTGACGGTGATGACGTTAACGATGCCGATCATAGCCCAACCAATGAGTTACAAACCATTAGCAAAACAGGCAATACCGTGACACTTTCTAACGGTGGTGGTAGTTTTACCGATGCCGACACCCACTTAACCGAAACACAAGTAGATAATATGGTGGCAAACAACGGCTATGCAAAGCAAATAAATGATTTATCAGATGCGCGTTATCTTGGCAATTCTCTGTATTTGGGAAGTGAGTCCGGCTTGAATGACGACGGAACTACCAATGGAAATACAGGCATTGGAAAATTTGCGCTAAAATATAATACATCAGGATCTAGAAATGTGGCTGTTGGAAAGGGTAGTTTATTTCATACTACTTCCGGTACTTCTAATGTTGCCATTGGGAATGATGCATTATTAAACAATACTACCGGACAAGATAATATAGGTATTGGATTACAAGCTCTAAATAACACAACCATCGGTCATCATAATGTAGCCATTGGAACCGGAGCCGGTTTTAATAATCACACCGGATCATCTAATGTTTTTATCGGAGCAAATGCCGGATATAATGAACATGGAAGCAATAAATTGTATATTGAAAATTCCAATAGTAGTACACCTTTAATAGGAGGAGATTTTAGTGCCAATACCGTTGACATCAATGGTAAATTATATGTTAAAAATTCAGGAGATAGCCGGTTTGAACTCATAGGAAACTCTAAGCACGGATGGATTAGCCGTTATACCAACCGGCTACATATTGCCAGTGACGATGCCATTTATTTTGGCACTAACGGCGCTACAGATACCGATTTGGTTATCAAACACAATGGCGACATTCAAGTCAATCACAAATTGACATCACCAACAACCGGAACAGCTAACCTCTTGCCTTTTGCTTATGGTAATATCGATCATGATTTTAACAACGGCAATGATATAATAACCAACGGAACAGGAAATTTAAGTGCCAGTTGGGATAGTGTTGGGGTATGCCAAATCAGACTTTATGGTAGCAATGGTCAAGAAATTCCCTTTGATCCTAATCATTTTACGGTATTGATTACGCCCAGAACAACACAAGGTTTATATAGCTCCTATCATGTGTATAGTAACCGGTTATATGTTAAATTCTTTCATAACGAAACACACCATTTGACAACTGACTTTAGTATACTTATTTATAAAAACTAGTCATATATGAAAACGCTTTGTTATATGGTCATATTCTTGGGTTTTTTTAGCCTGTCGGCGCAACAAAAACCGGAAGAAATAATATACCGTTTTTTTGATACATATCAGAAACAACCCGAAAAAGCCGTTCGAGAACTCTATGCCACCAATCCTTGGTCGGTTACAGTACAAAAGGATATTGACCAAATTATCAATATAGTAAATGGTATAGAAAATAGTATGGGAAAATATTCCGGTTATGAACCCGTAAAGTTTAAAAAACTAGGCACTTGTTATAGCCAATATATCTATTTGGTTAAATATGAACGGCAACCTTTACTCTTCTATTTTAATTTGTATAAAGTAAAGGGAAAATGGATTGTTTTATCATTTTCATTAAATGACAAATTGGAAAAATACTTAGAATAATTTTAAAATGGAAAAAAATGAAAAAATTTCTAATAATAATAAGCATTTTGACAGTAAGTTTTGCCTATGGGCAAACAACTGTCAAAAAAAGCAGTATCTCTACCTCGGGAGGAAGTTATACCAATACCAATACAACACTTTTATTTACCGTAGGTGAAATTGTGATACAAGAAAAAACGACGGGAAATATACATATATCCGAAGGTTTTATAGGACCGGATATAAACGGCGTTACGGGTATTGAAGATTATGATGAATTATACGGATTGCATGTCTATCCCAATCCTGTGCAAACCGATTTGCAAATACAACTACCCGCAAACGGTACTTACGAAGTGCACTTATTTGACCTGACGGGCAAAGAACTCATAAACCGGAAAATCAACGATATGACTATGACCCTAAATTTATCCCGTTTGCCGGCAAGCGTGTATCTGTTGGTAATCATTGACAGGCTTCATCAACAAGTCAAAACCCTAAAAATTCAAAAATTATAAACTTAAAATTTATAAATTATGAAAACAAGATTAATAATTTGGAGTATTTGGATAAGTTTTTTATCCTACGGACAAACACCCGGATTTGAATGGGCGGTAGCCGCCAACGGACCCGGACGAAGCGAAGCTTATGCTGTTACCACCGATACCAACGGCAATATTTATACGACCGGTTTTTTTGAAAATACCGTAGATTTTGACCCGGGAACCGGTGTTTTTGAACTCACATCTAACGGAAATGAAGATATATTTATTCAAAAAACGGATGCAGACGGCCATTTGTTATGGGCTAAACAAATCGGGGAAAATTCTTCTGTTGAAGATATTGGAACCGCAATAGTTACCGATGACTACGGAAATGTATATGTTGCCGGTATTTTTTCAACAACGGTGGATTTTGACCCCGGTTCCGGTGTTTACGAACTATCCGCACAGGGCTTTTACGATATTTTTATGTTGAAATTAGATACCGACGGAAATTTTATCTGGGCGAAAAGTTTGATTGGAAGCAGCAGAGAGTATGTTTACGATATGGTTCTCGATACCAGTGGCAATATTTTGATAACCGGAAAAATTGAAGGACCAACGGATTTTGACCCCGACCCGAACAATTCTCATATCTTTCAAGCACCGGGACATTATGATGCTTTTGTAGCCAAATACGATGTGGACGGCAACTATATTTGGGCAAAGGTTTTTCCTAACACAAACGGTAATGCCGATGCTGCCGGCTATGGCATTACAACCGATAGCAACAATAACATACTTATAACAGGTTTTTTTGAACAGACGGTGGATTTCGACGGCGGCAGCGGACAATTGCAACTCAATTCAATCGGTGGTAAAGATATTTTTATAGAAAAATTAAATGCCGGCGGTGATTTTATTTGGGCTAAACAAGTGGGCGGAACAGAACATCAAGAAGCTTTTGATATAGCTGTTGACACTAATAACAATGTGTTGTTAACCGGAT
>JAMOMQ010000135.1 GCA_027066995.1 Flavobacteriales bacterium | reverse complement strand
AGCAACAATAAGTGCTACAGCTAAAACCGCAATAAAACTTATCAAAGGCGACAAGCCTATGCCTTTAAAATCGGCTATGGCCATTTTGATAAATAACAAATCTATATGAAACCGGTATATTTTAAAAACAAAATAATCAGCCAATAAAAAAATGTCAAATAAAATTTTGGGTAGCAATACTGTAAATCGCAAATATTTATTGAAATAAAAGGGTAAAAACGCCAGACTTATTAGTAATAACATAAAAAAGTAATATAAAGGAATACTCCATTTATATAAAAATGCTACCACACCGTTGGCGTTGGGCGTTGATAAGATGAAAAACAACCATAAAATACCGCTAAACAGTATAAAACTGACCAATAAATACCGGGTTATATGGCTTATGGCATTTAGTATTTTTTGTTTCATTAATTTACGGGCTTATAAAAGTCCAAAGATACTGTCTTTTTTTATACCAAAAAGGCATGTATTATGAACTAAAATATAAACCAATTTGGTATAATTAGCATCATAGCTAATAGATATTGCAATTAAAGGTGGCTGAGTAAGGCTGCCTCAAAAGGGTTTAATTAATATAATTTGACAAAAAACTAATTGTTAACTTGCTTATTTTCAGGTTAAAGATTTCTCTCTTTCGCCCGAAATGACAGGTAATTCAATCTTTTAAGACAGCCTCACGCAAAGCCACCGGATTCGGTATAAAATGCTAAAAAGTATTATTTCTTAAATTTTTTCAAGACATCTTTAACCGCGTCTTTATGAATGATGAAATCCATCATTTTGAGTTTGATATAATCTTGAGAAAAGAAATAGTAACCGAATTTAGAATCATTGGGATTGCCATTGCGAGAACCCGAGCTACTGTCTTTAATCAAAAACCAATATTTGCCGTCTTTGTCCTTATACCAACCAACCAAATGCATGCCGTGATCGTCGGTGGTGGCGCCTTCAGAAAAACGCAATTGGCGGGCATCGTCATTGATATAGGCTGAAGGAATATCAAAATCGGGAATAATGGCTACTTGAGGTTCGCCGGGGCCGTTCAAAAATCCGGGTTCGGATACATCGCCGCCAATACCCATGGTATAACCTTTTTTAATACTGTTAATGATAATGTTCATAAATACATCCAACGGCACATTGTAGTAGTCTTTTGAGTGCCACCAATTGTCAGGGACATCATAACTGCATTGCGTAAAATATGGGGCTTGCTCGTATGATAAAATATCGACATAATCATCTGGATTGATTTTTAAGTAATCTTTTAAATAGGTTTTAGGAGTATAAGTTTTGCCGTTTACTTTAAATGTTTGCGGCGGGGTGCCTATGTAATGATCCATAATTGCTTTTATAGTATTGACCACGGTGGTTTCGTCCCAAGCATTATCACGCTTTACCGATTTAAGATAGGTAATCATTTCTTGATACATTTTTTCATGGGTATGAAACTTGCGACCTTTAAGTCCGTTATAAACAGACCAAGGCATAGCGCCGTTGAGTTTAAAATTGCGGGTGACGGCATTGGCTTCCGAACCTTGAGCAAACAAACTTTGTCCCCGTGTGCGCACATATTCTTTGGCGCGTAAGATATATTCGTTGTAAAAGGTAAAAGCTTCGGACAATTTGACTTTTTTGCCGGTTAAGCGGTAAACTTCGCTTTCGTAGAATGAAGTGGTCGAAAAATCCCAGCAAGTGCCGGTATTTCCTTGAGAAATAGGCGGATTGTGCCAGGCTGTTTTATACAAATTAACCTTGTTTGGGAATTTTTGTCCGTTGAGCGCTACTTTAAATCTTTTATATGGTTTTACCGGTGTTTTTTGCGCATCTTCGGCTTTGATGTCTTTAAGAATGGTATTGTAATAGTAAACTTTACCTTTGTCATATATTTTAAAAGTGGCTTTGTCTTTATTTTGAGCACTTATTAACGAAAAAGTGATGCCCAAAAGCAGTAGAAATATACGTTTCATAATAAAAATTTTTAATGTGTTTTTGTGATAACTAAATTAATGAAATAATTAAAAACGGAGGTTGATAAAAGCAATAAGTTTTAAAAAGATTCAAAGCTCTGATTATAAGTTATTTGTATAAATATGATTGTAATATTAAGGCGGCGCTTACTTGATCAATCAAGGCTTTGTTTCGGCGTTTTTTCTTTTTAATACCGCCTTTTATCATACTCTCAAATGCCATTTTGGAGGTGTAACGTTCGTCTTCTCTGATAACGGGAATGCGGGGATATTTTTTTTGAAATTGTTTGATAAATTTTTGAATATCTTGCTCAATAGCATTGGGTTGTCCTTTCAAATCCAAACTTTCGCCGACAATTATTTTTTCAACTGTATTGTGTGTCATATAATCTGCCAAAAAATCAAACAATTTGCTTGTTTCAACAGTGGTTAAACCGCTGGCTACAATTTGCAAGTCATCGGTTTCGGCTATGCCGGTTCGTTTTTTACCGTAATCTATGCCCAGAAGTTTTGCCATGATGCAAAGATACTAAATTTTGAATGCGATGCTGTTGTTTGTCCAAAAGCATATTTTTGTGTAAGTTTGTCTTAAAACAATACCTTATGTTAATTAAAAATGTAATTGATATTATTGAAGCGCAAATTCCCTTACAATACGCCGAAGACTTTGATAATGTAGGTTTGCTGGTGGGCAATCCCGATATGCCTCTTAAAGGCGTTTTAATAACTCACGATACTTTGGAAGCAGTGGTGGACGAAGCCATTGCAAAAGGTTTAAATTTAATTGTTAGTTTTCATCCCATTATTTTTAGCGGTTTAAAATCGTTGACCGGCCAAAACTACGTAGAACGTGTTGTGATGAAAGCTGTCAAAAACGATATAGCTATTTATGCCGTTCATACGGCTTTGGATAACCAATATTTTGGTGTCAGCGGGATATTGGCCAATCATTTGGGATTGCAAAACCAACAAGTGCTGATACCCCAAACGGACACTTTGCGACAATTGGTGACTTATGCACCGGTAGCAGATGCCGAAAAAGTCAGACAAGCTTTGTTTGATGCCGGCGCCGGTAAAATTGGCAATTACGAAGAATGTAGTTTTAATGTTGCCGGAACAGGCACCTTTAAACCGGTTGGCGGAGCCCAACCCTATGTGGGCGAGGTAGGAAAACGGCACCATGAAAAGGAAGAACGCATCAGTGTTATTTTTTCCAAACATCTGCAATCAAAAGTGTTAAAAGCGCTGTTTGAGAGCCATCCTTATGAAGAAGTGGCTTATGAGGTTTTGACTTTGCTCAATAAAAATCAGGAAATAGGTTTGGGAATTATCGGCGAATTGGAACAATCTGTATCAGAGTCCGGTTATTTACAATTTTTAAAAGACACTTTACAACTGTCTTGTATTCGTCATTCGGCTTTGCGCGGCAAACCTGTTAAAAAGGTAGCGATATTGGGCGGATCGGGAAGTTTTGCTATTGATGCTGCCAAGCGGGCAGGAGCCGATGTGTATATTACCGCCGACTTAAAATACCACGATTTTTATCAAGGTGACCGTTTGATGCTTTTGGCGGATATCGGGCATTTTGAAAGCGAACAGTTTACAAAATTGTTTTTATTTGAGCTACTTACAAAAAAAATTCGTAATTTTGCAGTTGCTTTATCAGAAATAAATACTAACCCTATCAATTACTTTTAAAATATGGGCAAAACTAAAGATTTTACAGTAGAAGACAAACTAAGATTAATATACGATTTACAGTTAATCGACTCTAAAATAGACGAGATTAAAAATACCCGGGGCGAATTGCCTTTGGAAATTCAAGATATGGAAGATGAAATACAAGGCTTGCATATCCGAAAAGACAAGATTAAAAATCTGATTGAACAGCAAAACGACGAAATTGCCAAACGTAAAATAGCCATTGACGAAGCTAAAAAGTTGATGGAAAAATATACCGAGCAACAAAAAAACGTTCGTAACAACCGCGAATATGAAGCATTGTCAAAAGAAATCGAATATCAGGAATTGGAAATTCAATTTGCCGATAAAAAAATAAAAGAAGCCAAAGAAGAAATAGACCGTCAAACCAAAAAATTGACCGGTTATACTTATGAAAAAGACGGCGAAGAAGTAACGGTAAAAGGTATAGACGACATTATCAAACAAAGAGAAGCCGATTTGCAACACAAACGTGAAGAGTTGGCCGCCTTGATGAAAGAAACCGAAAAACAGGAAGCTTACTTAAATAAAAAAGCCGCCGATATTCGCAAGCAAATAGAACCCCGCTTGTTGCGTGCTTACGATCGGTTAAGAAAGAATTTTAAAAACGGTTTGGCCGTGGTATCCATAGAACGCGGTTCATCCGGCGGATCTTATTTTACCATTCCCGTGCAGCAACAATTGGAAATACGCACGCGTCAACGCATTATTATTGATGAGCATAGCGGTCGTATTTTGGTCGATGGTGAATTGGCTCGCGAAGAAAAAGAAAAAATCAACCAAATGTTTGAAAGTATCTAAACCTTTTAGTTGATGCTTTTTATAATAAACTTTTAAAAACCGTCCGGTAATTTCGGGACGGTTTTTTTAATAAATGGCCTATGATTATAAACGAACAGATACAAAATTATTTAGAGAGATTAACACCACCTGCGCCTGATTATCTTAATGCGTTGGAACGAGAGACCTATCAAAAAACCGTATTGCCGCAAATGATCAGCGGGCATTATCAGGGGCGTTTGCTCAGTTTGTTATCACGTATAAAACAGCCTGAAAAAATACTGGAAATAGGCACTTTTACCGGCTATGGCACTTTATGCTTGGCCGAAGGATTGCAGACCGGAGGTCAACTTATAACCATAGATAAAAATGATGAGTTTAGAGCCTTGCAAAACAAATATTTTGAACTCTCGGGCTATCGTTCGCAAATCAAACAAATTTTGGGCAATGCACGGGATATTATACCGTCATTAAATGACAAGTTCGATCTGGTTTTTCTCGATGCCGACAAACGCTATTATCCCGAATATTTTGAAATGATTTTACCCAAAATGAAAAAAGGCGGTATTATTTTATCCGACAATGTTTTGTGGTATGGCAAAGTCATAGATAATCAAGCCCGCGATGCTGAAACCCAAGCCATAAAAAAATACAATGAAATATTGGCACAGGACAACAGAGTAGCGGCCGTTATCTTACCCGTGCGTGACGGTTTGTCTTTGGCTGTGGTAAAATAAATTTTGGTTCTACTGTTTATTTTAGTGGATAATGTATGATGTCTCAAAACTTCGGGAGATAAATCGATAAATTTTAAACCGTAAATAAAGCAGTAATTTAATATTGTATGTTACCGGCTGTTTCCCATATATGGTTGCGTAGCAACAAAATCAGCGTAAATCTTAATAATCAGCGTAAATCTGCGTCAAAATTTCATTAGATAACAATCAACTATATGGACCATAACAGCTATCTGCCATTAAATTTGTGGTGGGGACAAAATCTTATTTAAGAGCTATTAAAATATTTTTTTGAACTAAACTTTATTTCCAATTCTCATTTAGGTTGCGTTTTTTCTTTTAAAATGCACCTTTTATTACAAACATGATAATGCTTATTTTTTTTTGATAAACTTTCTGATTATCAATATTATAAATTTGACAAATAAAGGTGTTTTTTTAATATTACGATTGAGAATATCGTAAAATTAGCTAATTTTTTTTGGAAAATCATTTTTTTTGTAACATATTTGACAAATAAACAGCCTATGAATAGAAATTATTAAATACATTAAAAAAAAAGAAACTACTTGTGCCGTATAATTTTTTTTTTGGGGGGGTAAACTATGTTTAACGGACTAATATTTTAATAATTGAAACTTGACATTAAAACTGGAAGTAAAATTTGTTTATTATTTTTTATAGGTAGTGAATAAATTGACACAGGCAGTAAAAATATAAATTACCAATTATTAAAACATATAGAAAAGTTCCTATTATAAGGCCATGTAATAGGAGTTTTTCTTCAATTAAACTTTATGATTATGAAAAAACTTATTTTATTACTAACATTAGCCATAAACAGCCTAATTTTTGCACAAGAAATTAGAACAAGTATTGGCTTTGCCGGGTATGGTAATCCTTTTGACGGATTATATTTTTCATTTGATTATGGAATACCTGTCTATAATGGAATTGAAATTGCACCCACTTTTACTTTTAATACAAATATGAAGTATAGCCGGATAAAATATTACAGAAATGATTATGATAATGAAAACTATATAATTGATAAAAAGCTTAATTCAGGTGGTAAAATAAGTGGATTGTTTGAACTATACCTGCTGATTAATCCCATTAAATTAATTCATAATAACTCAAAACAAGATTTATACTTAGGTGTTGGTTATGGGTATAGTTTTTATAATCATAATTACTACAATTTTGATGAAAATAATAAATTTATTGGTGTTCTTAATGATAGTGGCATTCGAAACTCGTTGTCCACTCGAATATTTTATAATTATCATATAAAGAAATTATTTGTAGGAATAAATTTTGGTTTGGTTGATTTACTTGATGAAGGCAATTCAATATTAGGTGTTCAATTTGGCACAAAACTATAAAAACACAATCAGGTGACTATATAGGATTTGGTTTAACAATCTATCCTAAAAAATGGTGGAAATAAGTTTATTTTTAAGTCAGCAAAAAGAAAAATTAGATCTTGTAACACCAAAATACTTATTAAATTTATTTAATTTTCAATTGTAAATGTTCTCGGGATTACGACCCCGAAGGGGTCAAATATTTATAACCAACAAATAAAAGATACATTCGACCCCTTCGGGGTCGCACATATACGCCCAATAAATAATGCTATAAACATACAATCCCGTTGGGATGGAAGCATGCAATAATTGCCAATGATATCAGAGCAGAGGGTGTCATCTTACCCGTGCGTGACGGTTTGTCTGTGACTCGTATAAAATAAATAGGGTTATTTTAAGGTAAACTTTAACAAAAAATCTCCTTCGTTGCTTTGGTATAGTTTTTTGGTTTTAAACCCGTATTGGCGGGCATATATCCGCAGGGTGTTTTCGTCAATATACGTCCAATCAAAACTTTCTATCTCATTTTTGTATTGGATATAAAATTGGACATCGCCATAATATTGTTCTTGCGGCATGGTGTAACCCGGGCCGTTTTCATATAAATATTTTAAATCGGATGAGTGCAGCAAGGCTTGACCGTTTTTTGTGAGCAGTTCTTTTATTTTAGCAAATAACTTACCGGTATAGCGGGCTTTTTGCACTATGCCGACACCGTTCATCAAAAACAACAGGGTGTCAAATTTTTGTGACGGCCGGTAGTTAAAAAAATCGGTTTGAACTATGTTTTTAATACCACGTTCACGCATGAGCCGGCTACTGACCGGCGAATATTCCAAGGCTGTAACCGGCTTATTGTTTTGTTGCAACCACAAACTGTGAATACCACTACCGGCACCTACATCCAAAATATTTCCTTTAGCCATATTCAAGGCTATCTGTTCGGATGGAGGCATCTCGTCAAAATGGCGAAACAGATAAGATACAGGCAAAATTTCCGGATCGGTCAGATGGGTCCAAGTGATCAAATCTTCGGGCTCGTTATTGGTCCAATAGTCATATAGCGCTTTGCCAAACAAATCTTTTTCAAGCATCTTATTGGTGTTCGGGTTTGAGCAAATCGGTTACGGTTTTAACAGGGCTGAAAGTTTTTAAAGGGACTTCTACAAAAATGGTATTCCAATCGTCCATAGCGCCGTTCCATAAGCCCGGACGTTCATATACTTTGACAGGACGGCCTTCGTATGATTTTTCGGTAATAAAAGCCGCTTGTTCATTGACAAACTCTTTTAAGTTAAATTTTTTGCCCTCAAAATCTTTTATGCTGATAACCAAATCAACAGGATTAAAATGGGTGGATTGTTCCAAAATGGCTTTTTGTTGAGGATCAGATGTGTTAATTTGGGCTTTTTCGACAATTTGCAATGATTTGAGCCCGTTTTTATTATGAGCCCAAAAAGGGCCGCCGCCGGGTTCACCGGTGTTTTTAACCATACCGGCCACTCGAATGGGACGGTTTATTTTATAGGTTAAGTATTTGCGTTTGCCACTATTGTTTAAGGTGTCATAGCCTTCAATAAAATGAATGTTT
>JAMOMQ010000134.1 GCA_027066995.1 Flavobacteriales bacterium | reverse complement strand
TGCTTTAAAAATAGCCGACATACTGGCGGCGGCGGCAGCGCCTATGAGTAATAGCCGCTCTTTTCGACTGAGGTGCAAAACTCTTGATAAATTGGAACTAAGCGCCGAACCGGTAATAACCGTAGGGCCTTCCAAACCGACAGATCCACCGAAACCTACGGTAATGGGGGCTGTTATTAACGAAGCCCAAGTTTGATAAGACGGAATCAGCCCTTTTAATTTGGTAATGGCATATAATACGGCCGGGATTCCTTCTTCAACGGGATTTTTTACGACATATTTAATAAAAAGGACCACTATAAGTATACCTATAATGGGAAATACAAAATAAAAGGCATGATGAATATCTTTTATAAAATGTAATTCGAGACCGTGCTGTATTAAATGAGTAAAGTTTTTAATGGTCACGGCTACCAAGCCACTCATCAAACCTATAATGATGCTTAAAATGATGATAAATTGCTTCTGGGTAATATGTTTATATCGCCAACGGTGTAGTTTATAGACTATTTTTTTACCTTTGAGTTTTTGTTTTAAAAACCTAAAATAAACCGTGAATTTCCGCATTGACCTTTTCTATTATGGTGCCTAAATCTTCTTGATTTTTTACAAAATTCAAATCATCCACTTCAATAACCAATAACTTGCCTTTGTCATAATTGTCTATCCAATTGTCATAACGTTTGTTAAGATTACTTAAATAATCAATATTGATGGATTTTTCGTAATCGCGACCACGAGAATGAATATTGCGCACCAAAGTGGGAATGGATGCTTTGAGATATATCAACAAATCGGGGGGTGTTACTATGAGTTCCATCAAATCGAATAAAGAAGCATAATTTTCAAAATCACGTTGACTCATCAATCCCATAGCATGCAAGTTGGCGGCAAAAATAAAACGGTCTTCGTATATGGTGCGGTCTTGAATAATGTCTTTTTTGTCTTGTTTAATTTCTAAAATTTGTCTGAAACGGCTGTTTAAAAAATAAACTTGCAAATGAAAAGACCAACGTTCCATATCGTGATAAAAGTCTTCCAAATAGGGATTTTCATCGACCGATTCATAATGCGGATCCATTTTCAAATGCTGTGATAATAAAGTTGTTAAGGTGGTTTTTCCGGCGCCAATATTACCTGCAATGGCTATGTGCATAAGTTTGATTTTTTTGGTTATGCAAACTTACTATTTTTTGTGCAATGTGTTAAAATCATTTGTCACTTTTTTTAATTTTAAACCTCAAAATATAGAAATAGTTCATAGCTTTGGCTATCCGTTAAGCCACCTTAGCTCAGCCGGTAGAGCAGCTCACTCGTAATGAGCAGGTCGCGGGTTCAAGTCCCGTGGGTGGCTCTTTTTTTTATAACCTTCTCAATATCTGATTTCTACGCCGTCATTTAACAATACCCGTTTACCGCCGGTCAATTGTCCGTAAACCGTATATAAATAAGTGGTATTTCTCACAACCTTTTTATCGGTAAAACGCACGTCTTTATTGTCAAAAACTTTTAGCAGTATTGCTTTTTTGTTATTTTGCCGGTATAAATTGATTTTTTCAATTCGTTGGTCGGGATATTTTTTCCATTTGAGAACTATACCGTCCTTTTGTTTGCCGGCATCTATGACCAAATGATGGTAATCCGTCAATAGATTAATCGT
>JAMOMQ010000133.1 GCA_027066995.1 Flavobacteriales bacterium | reverse complement strand
CCGAAAAAGACGGCATAGAAAACGCTATAGATTCGCGCACATCAGACGCTGTGGCTATGGCGGTGCGTTATAATGCGCCTATTTTTTGTGAAAGTGGTATTTTAGAAGAAGCCGGTATATTTTTACCTTCTGCCACTATAAGAGAACAACAAGCCGATAAGGAAGAAGAAATGAGTATGGATTTGGAAAATTTACTTAAAGAAATTGATGAAATGACTGCCCCGGTTGATACTGACACTGCAATAGATGACGCCAATAAAGAATTGAGCGAATTTGAAACCTTATCTATCAATTTATTTGGTAAAAAAACGGTCATTTATTCCAAAAAAGAGATTCAAAAAATGCTCGAAACCGCTATTGAAGAAGAGCAATACGAAAGAGCCGCACAACTCAAACGTTATTTGGAATTGATGTCCAATTAAATTGAAAAATCAACCAATTGGGTATAACTGCATTTTTTCCTGTATTCAACAATAGGTTACCTAATAAATTTAGCAAGGTTCTCTTAAGTTGTCCTTTTTTGCTACTTTTTTGGACAAGCAAAATAGTTGAATAAAATATAGGTTGAATAAAATACAAATTAAAATAATCGGGTCTCCCAAAAAATACATAAATAATATTAAATAGATATTTTTCAGCAACTTATAGAAACTATATTAAAATCATGTCGAAAACAGGTGGTAAAAAAACGGTCATTTATTCCAAAAAGAGATTCAAAAAATGCTCGAAACCGCCATTGAAGAAGAGCAATACGAAAGAGCCGCACAACTCAAACGTTATTTGGAATTGATGTCCAATTAAAATGAAAAAATCAACCAATTGTGTATAATTGCATTTTTTTAATTGATGAGGCTGTCTTAAAAACGCACCGTCAATCCTATATTTTGGACTATTTTGTGTGTCGTTTTGGCATTACTTCTAATGAAGCCGGAAAACGTCAATAATGGACTAATATTGATAGGTGATATATCCCTTTTGCAGTGCAGGAGCTTCCGGTGACCGGTTAAAAAAACTATCGTAAGCCGCTTCAATAGCACTGTCAATAAGACAAGCGGCACTGGTGGTAGAACGCTCTTTATTAAATTGGGCATTGACCACTTTTCCCGTTGCATCCACTTCAACATCGATAACCACTAATCCCGACATATATTCCGGGCAGGTATAAAGCGGGTTGGCCATATAAATGTCATGCCGGTTTTTGATAAAATACCGGATATTACTATTACCGGTAAAACGGACTTCTTTTTTCTTTTCGGTTTTGTTTTCCGGTTGGGTATCACCGGTATCCATATTGGCTTTTTCTTGCCGGTTGTTATAAAAATCTTTGAGTTCCTCTTCGTGATGCTGTCTAAACTCTTCAAAAGATTTATCTTCTTGTAAAGCATTGGATGCCAAATTGGTATTGTATTTTTGATGAATATATTTTTGAACATCGGGCAATTCTAAAGTTTCTTCGGGTTTTAGATCGTCAAAATTAAAATCATCATCTACAAATTCAATGGCGTAAGTCTGTTCTTTGGGCTTTTCTTCAAAACCCAGATTAAACAGCAACACTATGATTATCAATTCGATAAAAAGTGTAATAATCAATGCTTTTTCGGTATGTGACAAATTAACCTTCATTGTTTAGGGCATCTATCCATTGTTGGTGAGTTATGGCATTATTAACGTCAAAAGAACCGATTTTAGTGCGTCTTAATTCGGAAAGGTAGGCGCCGGCATTTAAAGCTTTGCCAAAATCATAAGCCAAAGACCGGATATAAGTACCTTTGCTGACAGTGACACGAAAATGCACTTCGGGCATCTCAATTTTTAAAATGTCAAAAGATTTTATTGTGACATCTCTGGGTTTTATTTCGATAGTTTCCCCTTTACGGGCATGTTCATACATTTTTTTGCCGTTTTTTTTGATAGCCGAAAACATAGGGGGCACTTGACTTTGTTTGCCTATAAAATTTGCAGCGGTTTCCAAAATAAGTTTTTCGGTAATATGTCCGGTTTCAAAAGTTTGATTGACCGGTGTTTCCATATCATAGGAAGGTGTTGTGGCACCTAAGTAAAACCGGCCGGTATATTCTTTGTCCAAATTTTGAAACTGTTGAATACTTTTGGTTGCTTTGCCCACACAAATCAATAATAATCCGCTGGCCAGCGGGTCTAAGGTGCCGGCATGCCCGACTTTAAATTTTCTAAGATTGTATTTTTTTAAAATAGCATAACGCAATTTGTTAACCACATCAAAAGAGGTCCATTCCAGCGGTTTGTCAATCAGTAATACTTGACCTTTTTTTAAACTGTCCAAATCTAAATCTTGCATGCTAATTAATACTTAAAGGTTGCACAAAAAAATGAATCAATAACAATACAAGACCGATGATAATCCGGTAGTAGCCAAATACTTTAAAACCCTTATGGCTGACATAGTTGATAAAACTTTTAATGGCAATCATGGCCACGATAAAAGCCACCACATTACCGATAATCAGCAGGTTGATTTGATGGCCGGACAAATGTAGCCCGTCTTGGTAGTAGTCCCAGAGTTTTTTGGCAGTGGCGCCAAACATGGTTGGAACGGCCAAAAAGAAAGAGAATTCCGTAGCTGTTTTACGGTTCAATCCTTGTAACATGCCACCGACAATGGTAGCGCCGCTACGCGAGACCCCCGGAATCATAGCCAAGGTTTGATAAAAACCTATTTTAAGGGCTTTTTTGTAGTCGATATCCGTATCGGTATTTTGCCCGTACCAATCGTCTATTTTTATCAAAACCAGACCGCCCAACACCAAGGTAACGGCTACTGTTAAAGGGCTTTCGAGCAGCCGGTCTATTACCTTGTTGAGCAATAAACCTAAAACAACCGCCGGTAAAAATGCCACAAATAATTTTTTGTAAAAATCCCATGACTGTAAAAACCGTTTCCAATATAAAATTACCACTGACAAAATAGCCCCCAGTTGAATGACTATGGTAAATAATTTGGTAAAATCATCATGGGCAATACCCATAAAAGAGGATGCTAAAATCATGTGTCCGGTAGACGATACAGGCAAAAATTCGGTAATACCTTCAATTATGGCTAAAATGACCGCTTGTATTTCATTCATAAATTAGTCGGGTTTACGCATTATGGCATATATCTCTATGGCCAATCCTAACAAAATCATCATGGGAGCTATACGGATGCGTCTAAAATTAAAAATGGCATCATTCCATATTTCCGGATTGTCACTACCACCACCGGACATTAAAATAAAACCCAAAGCAATAAAACCGATACCGGATAACATAAAAATATAATTTTTTCGTCCGAATAACATGGTTTTGTGTTGATCGGGTATAGCCTTTTGTTTGTTTCTTTTGTTGCTCATATTATAATGTTTTTTATACGCCGGTTAAAAATGCAATTGATCCGAATTGAGATTTAGCAACCGTCTTGTAGCAAAAAATGTGCTGATTAAAGTGATTAGAATACCTGTAGCAAAAATACCACTAAATAATATAATTAAAAGTTTATAATCTGTTAAAAAATGAAATTCGGAAAAATACTTATCCAAGTAATATAAAATTCCGAATATGGCAGCCGAGGCAATCAATGCACCGCTAAAGCCCAACCAAAAAGCTTTGATGAGAAAAGGACGCCGGATAAATCCTTTGGTAGCACCCACCAGTTGCATGGTTTTGATAGCAAAACGCTTGTTGTAAATAGACAGTCTAATGGCACTGTTAATCAGTAAGAATACTAAAATTACAAATGCACTGCTGATAATAATAACCCAAAAACTCAGTTTTTTTACATTCTGGTTTAAGCCTTTTATCAAAGGTTTATAGTATTCGTAATTGACTTCGGAAACAAATTGATGAGATTGCCATTTTTTTTTGATACTATCCATTTTTCGGGCGTTGACATAATCTCCTTTGAGATGCACTTCCAGATTGTCTTGCAGCGGATTAAAATTTAAAAAACGAATAAAATCCTCACCAATGTCTTTTTTTAACTGCTCTGCGGCTTCTTTTTTAGGAATAAATTTGGTGTTTTTAACAGCCGGAGACAGCTTAATTTGTTTTTCAAACTGTTTAATTTCTGTCAATTTGGCCTTATTATTAAAAAAAACGGTAATGGTAATTTTTTCTTTAAAATGATTGGTAATTTTTTTGGAATTTAAAACAAAAAAGCCCAAGAGTCCCAGTAAAAACAGGACAATGGATATGCTAACCACCACCGAAATATTGGCTGTAATAATTTTTCTTCTTTGATATTTTTCGAAAAAGTCGCTCAATTCTATTTTTTTCGTAAAAGTAAAAAAAAATCGGTGCAATTAAGATAAACTTTTATTATTTTTTGTAACTTTGACAATTAATACTTTTTTTATGAAAAAAATAGTTTTAATAGCCTTGCTTTTAACTTTTGGAGGTTTTGTAGGTAAAGCTCAAAACAGTTTTATCAACGAATACGAAGTCAATATAGGCTACTCTATATTTCAAGGAGATTATGGTGTTGGTGGCGATTTTTCTTCCACTTTGGGGAATTACGGCTTTTTAGTGGGAGGAAAAGTTTATTTTAACTTTTTAGACAGTGATAGAACCCTCTGCTACCCTTGTGTTCATTTAAAGTTTCCGGTCAGTATTTATGCAGGTTATTCTTTGTTGAACTTTAATAATGTAGATTTTAAAACCCTAACGCCTGAGGTTATAAAGTTAAAAGCCTTTAAAGGTGATATTATAGAAGCTTCTTTAAATGCGGGTGTTGAATATCATATTGGTGACTTAAGAAACTTTTCTTTTCCTCAGAACAGTGTTTTATCAAAATTAGACCCTTATGTTGGTGGTAGTTTTGGTGTTACGGCTTATTCGGTTAATTTGGAATCGGATTTAGGTGACTTTAAATCCAACCCTCATTTATTACCTGAGGCTTATGTTAATCGTATTTATGATGAACCGGGACTTGTGGCTAATATTAGTTTTGAAGCCGGATTTCGTTACAAAATTTCAGAAAATTTAAACATTACCATTAGTAATAAATGGATTTATTATATAAGTGACAAAGTTGACGGAGTAGTTCCCGACCCCGGTTTGGTCAAAAATGAACATGACGACTGGCAATTTTCTCCATCATTAGGGATTGTATTCTGGTTACAATCCGGAAAATTCTTCGCAGTCAAGTAAAACTTTTTGTTTTCATTTTTTGTTAATAATTATTTTAAATTGTTTTTGCCACAAAAGCAAAAAAAATACATTTAGCCAAAAATATATTGATATACAACGCTTTATAAAAATATTTGCCGGTATAAAAAAATGATTTCCGCATTTTTATTTGTTAAAAAAATAAGTTACTTTTGTGGTATCAAACTCAAAAATAAACTTAAACATGAGAACACTCAAAAATTTAATGCTATTTGCCATTTTTGCATTAATGGCAAGTAATGCTTTTGCGCAAGGTACTGTAAAAGGAACCGTTGTTGAAGCAAAAACAAACGAACCTCTTCCCGGTGCCGATGTTATTGTAGTCGGGACGACCAAAGGGGTTGCTACGGATTTCGACGGTAACTTTGTTTTAGAAGTGCCGGCCGGTAATCAAAAAATTAAAATTAGTTTTGTAGGTTATGATTCAAAAACCATTGCAGTAGTGGTTAAAGAAGGACAAACTACAGACATGGGTAAAATTGTTTTATCTCCCAATGCTTCTTCTCTAGACGAAGTGGTGATTGTCGGTGTTGCCGATATTGCCAAAGAGCGTCAAACTCCGGTTGCTGTTTCAACCATGAAAGCTGCCGAAATACAAGAACGTATAGGTACCAAAGAATTGCCCGAAGTATTAAACTATACGCCTTCGGTATATGCTACTAAACGAGGTGGTGGTTTTGGTGATGCCCGTATTAACGTACGTGGTTTTGACCAAAGAAATACAGCTGTTATGATTAACGGTATGCCGGTTAACGATATGGAAAACGGTTGGGTATACTGGTCTAACTGGGCAGGATTAGCTGATGTAACCTCTGCCATGCAAGTACAACGTGGTTTGGGTTCTTCTAAATTGGCTATTTCTTCAGTAGGAGGTACTATTAACGTATTGACCAACTCGGCCAATAAAAAACGAGGTGGTGCTATTGCTGCTACTTTTGGCAATGATAATTATATGAAATTTTCGGCCGCTTATAATACCGGTTTATTAGAAAACGGTTTGTCTGCATCTGTGTTATTAAGTCGTTTTAGTGGTGATGGTTATGTTGATGCCACTCAAGGGGAAGGCTATACTTGGTTTTTAAGTATGGGATATAAGGCAAGTGATAGATTGAATTTTATGTTCACCGCTACCGGTGCACCTCAATTCCATGATCAAAGATCTTATGCACCATCTATTAAAGATTATATCAGATATGGTGGAGTAGACGGGGAACCTAATATTAGATATAATAGTGATTGGGGATATTATAACGGAGAAGTTTTTTCTTTAAGAAGAAATTTTTATCATAAACCAGTGGCTTCTTTAAATATAGACTTTAAAATTAATGATGCTTCTAAAATATCTTCTGTGCTTTACGGTTCCTGGGGCCGCGGTGGTGGTACAGGTGATATCGGAAAAATTAATGGAAAAAAATATTATAAGTTACATAGAGATGAAAATGGTTTAATTCGATGGGATGATATAGCCACATGGAATGCCGGTGGACATGTAGATGATTTTGGAGCAGATAGAACTCCTGATGGAGATGGAAAATATACCAATGTTTATGACCAATTAACACCTGGTTTTGGGAATCCGGCTTACGAAGAGGGAATCTCAAGAAGAGCTTCTATGAATTCTCATGACTGGTATGGAAACATTACCAATTATCACAATGATTTAAACGACAATTTAAGTTTTGACCTTGGTTTTGATGTTAGAACTTACACAGGTTATCACTATAGAGTTTTAAATAATTTAATGGGAGCCGATAGATTTTTAGATAATTCCGACATCAATCATCCTAATAGATATATAGGTGAATCTGACCTTGTGGAAGCATCACCTTCTTGGAATCCTTTTGTTAATATTACGGATCAAACTAAAATAGCTTACTACAATCAAGGTAAAGTAAAATGGTATGGAGGTTTTGGACAAGTTGAATATAAAACAGATATGTATTCTGTGTTTATTCAAGGAGGTTATTCTAACCAGCAGTTCCAAAGAATAGATTTCTTCAGTTTACCTCGTGATGTAGATAACGACGGTAAAATTGAGCCGCAAGCTTCTGATTGGGTTTCTATGAATGGTGGAAATATTAA
>JAMOMQ010000132.1 GCA_027066995.1 Flavobacteriales bacterium | reverse complement strand
TACAAATTTAGGTAACCTATTGATTATAATTTTATTCAATTTTGGGTTGTAAACCTATTATAAAATCAAATAAAACCTCTTTCCTTCTACCCGTTTTTTACCAAATCGATTTATAAAATTGTCCAAAATATTTTTGTCCCGAAGTTTCGAGACGAAATATTGGACTATTTTGTATGTCGTTTTGCATTTTTTCTTTTAATGCTTATTAAAAAAGCTGCCCGGTTTTCGGACAGCTTTAGCAATCTTAAAAGTTAATTAATTATTTAACAATCAACTTTTTAACAACATTTATATTACCTGAACTTACATTGATAAAATATACCCCGCGGGCATATCCCCTTAAATCAACGTTTAATACATCGGAATGCATAACGTTATCGTAAATCAATTTACCTGTTGTAGTAAATATTTTCACTTGCGCATTATCTATATCATTAAGTTTTACAGTAAACATTCCGGTGTTGGGATTAGGATAGATACCTACCTTGTTGTTATATTCATCAATTGACAAAGGAGCACAATTGATAGTAGCCTCCCACCCTGCTCTATTTACCGATGAATCAGAATGAAATTTAAAAGTAAGTGCTCCTTGAGCATTGGTTGCGGTAACCGGTTGTAACTCAGGCGGAACGGGGGCACCGTTAGCACTAAATTTACCAATAAGGGGTGCATTAGTATCAACACCGTCATATACTTCAAGATAATCATACTGGGTGCCACTACTACTGACTTCTACATCAAAACTGGTGAAATTAAATTGTAAGGCACTACCACTGTTATCCGGCATAAAAGTCATGGTTTGGTCTAAACCGTTACTATAATTATTATTAGGACCACCTTCATCAAAAAATGATCCGTCACACGTATGAACGGTTAAACCGTCTGTCATATTATAAACATTACCTCCGGTTGTAAAACTCCAAACCTCGCAGTTTTGTGATTGCCCTATATTATTCTTAGCAATAACAGTCCAATAGTAAGTGGTGTTGGTTGTTAATGTTACCGGAAAGCTATTAGCAGTTACAGTAACCGGTGTGTTGTTTAAAGGATTGGTATCGGTACCAAAATAAACATCGTATGAAGTGGCTACCGTTTGTGCATCCCAAGTCAAATCGGTTAAAGATATATAAACATCAGTAGCACCGTCTGCCGGCACGGGATTGACAGGGCAGTCCGGTGCCGTAGTAACATTAAAACAACTGATATCGGCTTCCCAGCCGGCATGTTGTACGCTACTGTCACTGGTAAAGCGGAAAGTAATACCATTGGCACCCATTATAGTACCGGGGCTATTAGTGCCCGAGAAAGGACTACCTTGTATTTGAGGGCTATTAATATCCGGTCCGTTATATACATATAATTTATCATAAGAATTCTCGGTATCAAAAGACAAAAATTCTATTTTAACAAAGTCACTACCGGATTCAGGCATAAACGTCATGGTATAATCTTCATTGCTGCCATAATCATTAGTATCAAGACCGGAATCGTAAAATTTACCCGTACAAACGGTTAAAGTGCCACCGTCACTAATAGGATATACCGGTATAATACCTGTTGTTATGGTTTGTATGGATTGATCGGTATATTGATTATTATTACCTGCTGTAACATCCAAGGCCAACTCGATGGGAGAACCAAGAGGTGCGGAAGCATCAACAGAAGCACCGGAATAAACAAAATCTTGAGAACTACCGGCTGACAAATTAACATTTGAAATAGTGGTATTGCCTAAAGTCAAATAATTATTAGGATCTGAATGAATACTTAAATTACCTCCGAAAACGGCATCGGCATGCCCGGTATTTGTAATGGTGTAATTAATATCAGCGGTTTCTCCCGGATCAATGTAACCGTTATTATTGGCATCATTGGTTATAAATATATTACCGATTGAAATTTCGGGAGCATTTAAAGTAATATTAAAGGTAGATGTCCAGTTATAGGTTGTGCCGCCACTATCGGTACCGGTAATAGCCAAATCAAACTGTGCAATATGTTGATCAGGCACATTATCGGCTATGGTAATTTCAAAAGCATTGTTTTGCATATTATCCGCCCCGGCTGCTATAGTACCGTAAGCATGTGTATTATTGTTAATTGTAATATACGCATCGGTCGTTGATAATACGGCATTGACATTATAAGCATCATAACCGCTACCTGCCGTAGCCACATTTTCCAAATTAACATTCAATGCAATGGTTTGGCCAAAGTCCGGTGATGCACTGGTAGTATGAGTCTTATAACTAACATAAGGATTGTTTGCAGGTGCAACTTGTATCGTGCCGATATAAGGCACTTTATTTTGAGCTGTTACTATCAAATCGGCATTGCCTACGGACAAGCCGGATGAATCAAAGGTTAGAGTACAACTACCCGAAGCATCAGTTGTGGCAGCTGCAACCAATACATTATTTTGTGATAAAGCCACGGTGGCATAAGGGGCGGCATTGACAGTCAAAGAAGTCGCTCCTAATATAATGGTTGACGGATTAGCAGTTACCGACATGGGTTGCGGCGTTCCCATATAAGAAACAATTGACGGGTCTCCTGCCAACTGATAGATAACCCAATAATAAGCTTTTAAGTTGGAAGCCGAAGCTTCTACAGCCAAATTTCCTGCTTCAATTATCTGATAATTAGTTATATACCAAGTAGATAAATCATTAGCCTCATTGACTTGATCATGATATAAACCGTCATAAACACCCGCAGTAGTTTCATCATATTGTGGCTGTGCAACAATACTACCAACACCAACACCCCAATAATAGTCTTCAGACCAATAAGTAAATTGAGAACCTCCTATATAACCAATAACACCAGCGTTAGGTTTTTTTATGGCCAATTCGGCAAAAGCATCGGTTTCGTCAAATTTATTAGATTGACAACAATTACCTATCCATAATCCGTATTTGTCCACATTGGTGATATAATTGTTTAAATCATTTCTGGTAAAAGCCGGATCCGACCACCCGTCCGGTGAACAGTGAGCCGTATAATTAGCCAAACCAACTCCGGTATTGACATTAGTAATAATAGAATCATGTGCTTGATTGTTACCTCCCGGCCAAGTTTCAATAGTCGATTGTAAAAATGTATGCGCCCGGCTATTATGAGCAGCATTAACATAATAATGATCGGCATAATAAATAGCACCGCCACCATAAGTATCTTCGTGGCTTTCGTCATTTCCGGCTATCAATAAGGCGTCATGCAAATAGCTGATATCCGCCATTTGTAATTTTTCGTATTTAATGGTTTTAGCAACTATATCGCTAACTTCTTGAGCATTATCTACAGCCCAACGACCAAAATTTACTTCAGGTAAATAATCTCCTGTATACTCGGCTATATCCAAGTCCGTATAAGGCGAATCATTTACCTCGCTATGTTGGGTTGCCGGTATTACATTGATGTCTCCTACCACCAAAATATAAGATAAGGGATTATAACCCGCCGGAGGATTATTATACAGGTTTTGACAATACGCTTTGATAGAAGCTACTGTATTACCTACATTGGGGTCATCGGTATAGGCCTCTATTACTTTAAAACCTTTTTGAGTTTTCCAGTGAACAAAATCTTGTAATGCCGCTTGATAAGCTCGATCAGCCACAATAACATAAGTAAACGGCGCATTGGCCATAAAAGCTTTGGTGCCATAATCTAAACGGTGTAAAAAACTACCGGAACCGGCTCCTATACCATCGCCATATTTTTGTTTTAGAGCCTTAGTTGCCTCGTGGTTGGCACCTATATAAGTTACTTCAATTTTGATGTTCTTATATACTTTGAGCAAGTTCTTAACCGGATTGTAAGCAAATGGTCTTATTTCAATACGTCCTATACGTGTAGCACGTTTTTGCCCACGGTAGTCATAAACAACCATTTCACCTTGTTTATAAAAAGCATTTTTTTGATAAACCGCTGTATTATATGCCAAGTCATCATGTTGCGGTGTTTTACGCTCAGATGCTTGTGCCGGCATTATTTTGGCTGTTATACCTTGACTGTTGAGGTCAATTATTTCCTCATCATAAGATACTACTTTAATGTTTACATCTGCGCCTACCGGCACTTCAATCAATTTAGAATAAACCGGCAAATTGGGCATTCCTTTTTTAAAAACTTTGGTCAATTTAGAACCTGTCAGACTTACAAATGTGCCCTTTGAGGTATTTACGGGTTGTAAAACAAATTTTGAGGTTGTTACATCAATTGTAAAGCCATCATTACTTTGATTGATTTTTTTAATGTCATTGTTTTTTCCCAACAAATCAAATGCTTTGGCTTGTTGTGCCTGCACATAAGAAAATGTTGCAAAAAACAAGAGGACTAAGACTATTATTTTCTTCATAATAATTTAAATTAGTAGTTATTAATTTTTTTCTTATTTCAAAAATAAAGAAATCAATACGTCTTTTTTATCTTATAAATCATAAACCTAATATTTTTTTATTTTTTTCATTTAAATAGACAATTAATTTATTTATCTTCATATTTTAACATTCCGGAACGATTTATATTAAAAAAACATTAAAGTTATTTTTAAAAAGCCTTTTATTAAAACTAAAACATTTTCCAGTTGATATTTTTCAGTTTTTCAATTTATAAGCTTTAATTTTAAATTGTAAATCATAAATTACACGCTTTATTTTCAGCTGTTTATTATAGTGTATTTTTTCTTTATTTTTATTTAATCTTCTTTCAATTTTACTCTTTTTCTTTTTAGCCTTTAATATATTTTATTGAAAATAAATGATTTATTATTATTTAATTATATTTGTTCAACTTTATAATTTAACATTCATAAAACTTTCAAATGAAGAAATTATTTTTTTATAGTTTACTTGTAATAAACTTACACTATCTATCGGCACAAATAATAAATGTCAATCCCGATCCTAATGGTGAACCATGGTATGTAGGCGGATTACGTATCCCCGGCGAAGAAGAAATGGCTAAAATCCCCACGGTTATTCTGTCTCAACAAGATTTACAGAGACAAGTCAACACATTGCCAACTCACTTGGACAATACTGCCCAACCTTACTTCAGACCTATTTTTAGCCAATCTAACGGCAGTTGTGCCCAATCAAGTGGTGTAGCTTACAATTTTACCTATGAAATTAATCGCGAACGAGGCACTTCTGCGGCTATTGCTGCCAACCAATTTCCATCTCATTACACTTATGATTTTTTAAACAATGGCAGCGGTGATAACGGTTCATGGTATACTGACGGCTGGGATATTATTAAAGCCAACGGTTGTCCGGATTTGCCTACTTATGGCGGCGATTTGGATACCGGCGGACCACAACGCTGGCTAAGTGGCTATCAAAATTATGAATCGGGAATGAACAATCGCGTTAAAGAGTATTTTGCCATAGATGTCAGCACCCCAGATGGTCTTATCACCTTAAAACATTGGCTTTACGACCATCTTGAAAACGCTTCAACCGGTAGTCTTGTTAATTTTTCTGCCGGTATTTCAAATATTGGTTTTAACATGACATCAGATAATATAGTTACCAGCTGGGGATATATTGCCAATCATGCCATGACTTTTGTAGGCTGGGACGACAATATAAGCTATGACTATAATAACGACGGACAAATCACTAATAATATTGATATTAACAACGACGGTGTAGTAGATATGCGTGATTGGGAACGCGGTGCCTTGATTATGGTCAATTCATGGGGCACTTCTTGGGGTAACGGCGGTAAAGCTTATGTTATGTATAAACTCTTAGCCGAAGATATGATACATGGTGGTATAGTAGGCAAAAGAGTATTTGGACTCAGAGTCAAAGCATCACAAACGCCACAGTTGAAAATGCGTGTCAAAATAAGCCATAACCAACGAAATAAAATCAAAATATCAGCAGGAATTGCTTCAGATATCAATGCTGCAAGCCCGGAATTTATTATTGATTTTCCGCTTTTCAACCGGCAAGGTGGCGCTTATAGCATGCAAGGTATTTCCAATAACCCTCTTGAATTGTCTTTGGATATCTCACGCTTATTAAGTTATGTTCCAAATGGGACACCTGCCAAATATTTTTTGATTGTTAATGAAGATGATCCTACATCTGATGCTGACGGTACCATATATGATTTTGCTATTGTAGATCAAAATAATCAAATTTATACATGCACACAACATAATGTCAATATAAATAATAATGCAGATACCGTTTTATCCATTAGCACAAGTATAGATTACGACGGCCCGCAAATTACCACCACACAACTAACACCGGCGCAACCTGGCCAAACCTATTCATACAATATGGAAGCCGCCAATGGCAGTCCGGTTTACCAGTGGAAAATATTACAACAATATAACGAGAATACCATTTCCGAAAATTATCCGGCTGTTACTACCCAAACTATTAGTACTGACAATGACGATGACGGTTATGGCATGCAGACATTAGATTTTGATTTTCCCTTTTACGGACAATATTATAATCAAGTTTATATTCTTACCGACGGCTCTATTACTTTTGAACCGGGTTTTAGCTATTTAAGAACCGATAGTGCCATAAAATCTCATAAAATGATTGGTGTATTTGCTTCGGATTTGATGATATACCCTGCTGACGGCGACGGTATTTTTTATGAAGGCGATACCAATCATGCCACATTTCGTTGGAAAACATCATTATATGGCAATCAGTCAGCAGATATAGATGTTGCCGTAACCTTATATCCCGACGGAAAAATAAAATTTTATTACGGCAACAACATAACCACAAACTTAAATTGGGCAGCCGGCATTTCCAATGGTAACGGAAGCGCCCGTATTTTGAGTTTATCGGGAAACAGCACGCCGGCAAATCATCAATTTGAATTAAATCCCGAACCCTATCCCAATGGTATGTTTATAAGTGAAAACGGCTTGTTTCAAGGAACAGCTCCTAATGAAATCAATACTTGGCCGGTTACGTTCAAAGTAACTGATAATAATGATGTCTCAAGTATTAAAACTTTGAATTTTGAAACCCAAACCAACGGTCTTAAAGATGAAAATCTAATATCGTTTGGTTGTTATCCCAATCCGGCTACCGATTATGTGGTATTCAGTTATCAACTCAAAAACCAATCGAATATTAAAATAAATATCTATGACATGCAAGGTAAACCGGTAGCAGCATTGTTAAATCAACCTTTGCAATCCGCAGGTAATCATCAATTGATTTGGCATCCGCAACTTTCAAAAGGAATGTACATCTACCGTTTACAAACCAATCAGGGAAATAAATCAGGAAAATTGATTATTAAATAGTATAAAAACCAGCCTGTTTATAAGTGTTTATGAATAATACTGTTTATTAACAAAAAGAGATTATGCCTAAAAACAAAAGCGAGTCCGGTACCGGACTTGCTTTTTAAACATAAAACAACTAGTGATATGATTGGCAGTTGCTAACCACAACCTCCCGATACTTCTTTTTTCTTATGTTTTTTAATAGGTGTTTTAGGGGCTGCTGCTTTTTTGGGGGTTAAAGCTATTACCTTATTATTGGTGCGTTTTTTGCCTTCTACTACCGGAAAATCATTAATTACATTATTAATATCTCCCATCCAGCCTTTTTGTTTCCAAAGACTATACATAAAACTACCGGCTCCAAACATTAAATTATGAGCCTTATAACCCAACATATTTAAATAAGCGGTGGTATTTCCACCGGTATGTCCTGTTTTACAATAAATGGTAACAGGTTTTTCAGCCGGAACTTCTGTCAACCGTGCATCTAAGCTCAAATCTTTTCGTGGTGTAAACTGTTGAGAACCTTTAATATGAGCCACATAATACTTTGACTTAGGCAAATAGCAAATAGTATAATAACTATTGATATTTTTCTTTAAAGCAGGAAAAAATTCATCGGCTTTTAATAAAAATTCAGGACGTTCTTGTTTCAACAAAGCTTGTGCACGCTCTTTAATCAATATCGAAGGTAATTTATGAGGCAATTTAGGTAGTTTTGATAAATCAATACCGCCCTTGTGCACTTCTGTCTCTTGATGTTCAAGCAATGGTGCTTCTGCCTTATCGGTGGCTTTAACAACCATTTCGGGATAGCGGTCGCCAAAACCATTTTTTAAAATACCGGAAAATTGACTATTCCAACCCGCCATGCCATATAGCATAACATACGTATTGTCAAAACCTGCATAGCGAGTTATGCCGGTAACATAAGAAGCCATTTGCCCGGAATAGCAAACAATAACCACTTTGGGATAAGCTGCCGCTTTTTGTTTGGTGG
>JAMOMQ010000131.1 GCA_027066995.1 Flavobacteriales bacterium | reverse complement strand
GTAGCTCACAGAACACAAAACACGACAAAAATATAGGAAATATAGCGACCAACGGAAGGTCATAGGGCCTATTGTTTTTTGTGTGTTTTTGTGGATGTGACTACAAGCGAAACACCCGCCCGCGAACCTTGGGCGGCTGGTTGACGGAAGGGAACGCCCTCCTTAGCAATTAAAAATTAAGAATTTAAAATTAAAAATATTGCACCCGGCAACTATTCTGCTCTGGTGAAAAAGGTAGACCCGAGTGAATTTTATAAGGTTTGAAAACGGATCGGATTTAATATCCTTAATACACCACGCCACTCATATAACCGACTACGCTACTGGTGTCGCCGGTAATGTCGCCACTGGTGCGGTAATCGAGGATTTTGGTATTGAGGTATAAATCATTGGCGGTTTTGATAATACCGGTCAAGCCTAATTTGCCACAAGCTTCGCATTTTTCGAGGCTGAGTTCTATGTTTTTATATTCAAACGCCACCAAACAGTAATTGTCAATTTCGCGGGCTTCTTGTTGCGGGTGGAAATGACTCAAATCGGTTGAGATCACAATAGCATTGTCAGGGTCGCGCAAAATGTATTCGAAAATATCTGCCAATTCCAAATAATCAGTATTGCCGTAAATCAATTCCACGATTTTTATATCGGGATTGTAATATTTTAAAAAGGGAAATTGGGTTTCGGTGCTGTGTTCGAGGTAGTGCGCCTCTTCTTCGAAAGTAAAACTAAAATACTGACTGAGTTCTTTCAGGTATTCGGTGTCACCTTTAAGCATTCCAAACGGGGTTTCATAGGCATCGAAATAGCCGGCACTAATGCCACGCACATATACGTGATGCGAGGGGCCGACCACCACTACTCGCTTGGGATGACGACTGCCTAAAACGCGGTGGGCGTAATTGGCTGTAAATCCGCTGTAAACATAGCCGGCGTGTGGTGAAACTATGGCTTTGGCGGGTGTCTTAAACACCGATTTATCTTTTAGGTTTTTATCTAAAATTTCGTTCCAAGTAGCAATCATTTGCTCTATTTCTTTGGCATTGTGCGGGTAAAATTTGCCGCTGTTGCCTGCGGGTCTGATTAGTTCCATATTCCTGGTATTTTAGTATGACAATATACACATTTTCCATCGACTATACGATTGGCTAATAGTTGATAACCCAATCTTTCGATTAACGGCTTGTGACAATTGGGGCAATAAGTAATATTCTTTTTCATTCCTACATTGCCGATATAAATAAATTCTAAACCGGCTTTTTTACCTATTTCATAAGCTTTTTCAAGGGTCATTACCGGTGTGGCACCCCGATCTCTCATTTTATAATCCGGATGAAAAGCACTAAGGTGCCAAGGTGTTTCCGTTCCTAACTTTTGGGCTATAAAATCGGCTATTTTTTTAAGATGTTCGGGCTGGTCGTTAATACCGGGAATTATCAGCGTAGTGACTTCGACCCACAACCCGACTTTTTTCATCAGTTGTAAGGTTTCTCTAACAGCAAATGGGGCTTTGAGTTCGCGTTTATAATATTTTTCGTCATAAGCTTTAAAATCGACATTAGCCGCATCTATAATACCGGGCATATCTTTTACTACTTCTTCACTTTCGATACCATTGGTGACAAAAACACTTCTGATATTGTGTTGCCTGGCCAATATTGCAATGTCACGAGCATACGGATAAAAAATAGTAGGTTCGTTGTAAGTATAAGCAATGGTTTTAGCTTTATATTTTAAAGCTAACTCTACCATTTGTCCGGGTGAAATAAAATCTTTTTGTAAAACAATTTTTTCTTGTGAAATCTGCCAATTTTGACAAAAAGAACATTGCATATTGCAACCTACCGTTCCTAAAGACAAAGCGGTAGTTCCGGGTAAAAAATGGTATAAAGGTTTTTTTTCGATAGGATCAATATTTAAAGCTGCCACACGTCCGTAAACCAAATTGACCAACTTACCATTCTCATTTTTATTAACGCCACAAATGCCTGTTTGTCCTTCACTTAATTCACAATAGTGACGACATAATAAACATTTGATTTTTCCGCTTTTTTGTTTGCGAAAAAATTTTTCATCGACTATTTGTTGTGACAAAGTTTTCATCTTTTATTTGCTTTTGTTTTCTTACTTATAAAATTACAAAATGTAAGCATCGAAAAGCAAGATTTTTTATCAATAAAACTTCAAAATTTATACCAAGCTGTAAAACAGGAAAATATGTCAGGCTAAACAAAAAAGAGACTGTTTCAAAAGTATTTTTTATAAACAATTCAAATAATAATGAAAATATAATTTGTTGATTATCAGGCATGAAATCCCTCACTATCTTCGGAATGACAGATAATTCGCTCTTTTGAGACAGCCTTTTTTAATTTATATTATTATATTTTCTTTATGACCTTCTACGACCACCGCGTCTGTCACGACCTTTATTTTTTGATCGTTTTTTGTCTTTTTTGTTGCGTTTTTCTTTTTTATAACCACTTCTATTCGATGACGGTTTGGCATTGGCAACTTCAACGGATAGATCACGACCTTCAAAGGTTTGATTTTTAATGGCTTTAGCCAAGCGTTCGGCAGCAGCACTGTCAATCTCAAAGAATGAAAAATTGTTTAAAATTTCTATTTTGCCAATTTCTACATTGCCGCTGTCCAAAGCATTGTTGATGATGCCAATCAAACGCAAAGGTGTCAGATTTTCTTTTTTACCGACGTTTAAAAATAAACGGGTAAAATTGCTGTTACTGCGTCTTTCTTTGACCGATTTTTTATCGCGTTTGCTTTCGGTTACATTAATATCTTTGGCATTTTTATAATAATTTAAAAAACGGTTAAATTCCGCAGCTACAAAATGCTTGATAACTTCTTCTTTGCTTAAATCTTCAAATTTGTGATATATATCTTCTAAAAAAGGTTCAATTTGTTTGTCGTTTACTTCCATTTTGACAATTTTATCTGTCAAAGCATACATTTGATTGGAACAAATTTCTTCTCCGGTTGGCACGGGTTTTTGTTCAAATTTAATACCGGACTTGCGTTCAATATCCTTTAATTTATTTCGTTCGCGGGTATGAATAATGGCAATAGAAGTTCCTTCTTTTCCGGCACGTCCCGTACGTCCGCTACGATGCGTGTAATATTCGGTTTGATCAGGCAGGTTATAATTGATAACGTGTGTCAGGTTATTGACATCCAATCCGCGTGCCGCTACATCGGTAGCTACGAGCAATTGTAATTGTTTGCCTCTAAAACGGCGCATCACTTCGTCACGTTGTGCTTGTGACAAATCACCGTGTAGCGCATCGGCATTGTAGCCGTCGCTCATTAATTTGCTGGCCACTTCTTTGGTTTCGCGACGGGTACGGCAAAACACAATGCCGTAAATATCCGGATTCATATCGGCAATACGTTTCAAAACTTCATAACGGTGTTTGGCATTGACCATGTGATAAATATGTTTGACCGTATCGGCACCTTTATTTTCGGCAGCCACAGAAATTTTAACCGGGTTGTGCATATAATTTTTAGAAATGCGTTCCACCTCTTTTGACATTGTAGCCGAAAATAATAAGGTTTGTTTATCTTGTGGTGTCTGTGCCAAAATGGCGTCCAATTCGTCTTTAAAACCCATGGTTAGCATTTCGTCTGCTTCATCTAATACCAGGGTTTTGATATTTTGCACTTTTAATTTGCCACGTTGTAATAAATCCTTGGCGCGTCCGGGTGTTGCCACCACAATTTGTGCACCTTTGCGTAAATCTTTAATCTGATTTTCAATACTGGCACCACCATATACCGGCACCACATTGATGCCTTTGATATACTTGGCAAAGTTTTTCATATCACCGGTGATTTGTAAAGCCAATTCTCTTGTAGGCGCTAATATCAACACCTGTGTATCTTTACTTTTTGGATCTACTTTTTGTAAAGTGGGCAAGCCAAAGGCAGCGGTTTTTCCGGTTCCGGTTTGGGCTAATGCCATCAAATCTTGTTCGGTTTCTAATAAATGTGAAATGGTTTCTGCCTGAATAGGCGTGGGTTTTTCATAACCCAATTCGGTAATAGCTCGCAAGATTTCCTCTTGCAAACCTGTTTCTTTAAAAGTTTGCATCTTATAATAATTTTAATAGAATGTGTTGGTTTATAATTATTTACACATTCAGGTTTATATATCGAAATTTGAAGTTTATCCCGATATACACCCAATTGATACCAAAATGATCTACAAATTAATTTAATATTTTGTTTCTTTTTCACTTACTCGGCGTCAAAAATACTCGTTAATAACTACGGCTATTACTGCGTTTTTTTCTTGATTAAGCAATCCCGAAGCTTCGGGACAAAATATTTTGAACTAATCTATATATCAATTTGGTATAAAGACACGTGCGGAATAGTTTTCCAAATTTTTCTGGCAGCAAAGATACAACAACACTGAGCTGATTCCTAATTTATTTGATTTTTAACTTTATATAAAAAAAGCGGGCAAAAACACCATGAATATTTTGCCCGCTTTGGATATGAAGATAACCTTCATTATTAGCCGAGAAAAGCACTATACATCCAAACTAATTTTTCTTGCTCTCTTATATAATCACTCATCAAAGCATTAGTGCCTTCATCACCTATGTCCCCGGAAATATCTAAAATTTTACGTTGTAATTTTATCAATACTTGAAATGCTTCTAATATTTCTTTGACATTTTTGATACCGTCACAAGTTTTTTTACTTTCTTTAATTTGGGCTATTTTCAAGTATTTTGAAAAACGGTATTCAGGGGTATAGCCCAAGGTTAAAATACGTTCGGCAATATCATCTATTTTGACAAACAAGTCATTGTAAAGTTCTTCAAATTTAGTGTGCAATTCAAAGAATTTTTCACCTTTAACGTTCCAATGATAGCCACGAACATTTTGATAAAAAACGGAATAGTTAGCTAGCAATTCATTGAGTTCTTTGGCTAATTTTTCACTTTCTTTGTTATTGAGTCCTATACGATTTAATTTTTGCATTTGTTTAATTTTTGGGGGTTAATAATAGGACAAAGGTAATAGGGTAGAATTGTTATTCCTATAAATTATAATGATTAAAATTTATATTGCTATCAATTAATCTTATTTTAAAAAAGCACCGTTTGTGGCGGTGCTTTTATTTCTTTTTATTCCTGTTTTTCGCACTGGGACACCTATATTTTTAAACAAATAAGATAAGCGAAGAAAGATGCTTGTATATTATTGAATTTTTCTACGTGTGGCAATTGCCATAAGAGGTTCTTGCGTAAAAATAACACCGAAAAAGCGTAAAACTATCTGCTGTTTGAACGAAGCGATAGCGGAGTGAGTTCAGATAGTTTAGCGTTGAGGTGATTATTTTAGCAAGGTTCTCTTAAGGCTAGACTTTTTTGTTACTTTTTTGGGCAATGCAAAAAAGTAATATTTAATAATAAAAGTAGATAAGTTATAATTCGGGATACCAAAAAGTAATGATATTAATTTGTAAATACCTGTTAATGAAAATGTTATAAAATAATTTGAGAATAGTACCAAAAAATGCGGAAAACAGGAAAAAAGCACCGTTTGTGGCGGTGCTTTTAATTCTTTTTATTGAAAAAAAATTTTTTATGCCAAAGCTTTTAAAACAGCATCGTAGTTTGGTTCATCTACAATTTCGGGAACTTGTTGCGTGTAAATCACTTTTCCGTTTTCGTCAATAATAACAACAGCTCTGGAAAATAATTCGGCCAAAGGGCCATCTATAATTTCCACACCGTACTCTTTGCCAAAAGAGCTGCTACACTTAAAACCCGACAGGTCAATTACATTTTCAATGCCTTCGCTACTACAAAAACGTGCATGAGCAAAAGGTAAATCTTTGGAAATAGCCAATACTTTTGTATTATTCATACCGGTAGCCAATTGATTAAAACGTCTGACCGAAGCGGCACAAGTGGGAGTGTCTAAACTTGGAAATATATTTAGCACTAGTTTGCTACCTTTGAAATCTGCTAATGTTTTTTCGCTTAAATCGGTTGCAGTTAATTTAAAATCAGGGGCTTGGCTACCGATAGATGGCAATTCGCCTATGGTGTTTACAGGGCTGCCTTTTAAAGTTATTTTTGCCATTGTTTTGTTTTTTTTTAGGGTTATTTAATACTACAAACATAACAAACTTTTGGATAGTAGAAAATGTTTTGATATAGGTTCATTTTATAGATCATATAATAAAACCTTATATTGACTATGATTTAATATTACCCGCTTATTTTTTTAATTAAATTTGTAATTAAATTCACAGCCGAATTAATAAAGTATGTTATGAATAATGCGCAACAGTCCAAATCACTTGAAGAAGTGCATGCCAGTGTGGATACCATGAAGAAAAAAGGCTTTTTTAAAAAGCTTTTGGCTTTTATGGGGCCTGCTTTCTTGATAAGTGTAGGTTATATGGACCCGGGCAATTGGGCAACGGATTTAGCCGGTGGTAGTCAATTTGGCTATGCTCTGCTTTGGGTCTTATTGATGTCAAATATTATGGCTGTTTTGCTGCAAAGTCTTAGCACACGTTTGGGTATTGTTTACGGACACGATTTGGCGCAAGCTTGCCGGGCTTCTTATCCGGCACCGGTCAATTATGCTTTATACTTTTTGGCCGAAATAGCCATTATAGCCACCGATTTGGCCGAAGTTATCGGTATGGCAATCGGGTTGAATTTGCTTTTTGGATTGCCGGTCATTTGGGGTATTGTGTTTACTTTTTTAGATACTTTTATTTTGCTGTTTTTAATCAATAAAGGCATGCGCAAGATGGAAGCCTTTATTCTAGCCTTGGTATTTATAATCGGCTTATCTTTTTTAGTTGAAATGTTTTTGGCCAAACCCCAAATAGGTGAAATCATAAAAGGTTTTGTGCCGTCCATTCCAAATCGCGACGCCTTATATATTGCCTTGGGTATTATTGGCGCAACCGTTATGCCGCATAACTTATATTTGCATTCGTCTTTAGTGCAAACCCGTAAATTCGGACGTTCTGTAAAACATATTAAAGAAGCTATTAAATTCAATTTGATAGACAGTATTTTGGCTTTGAATTTGGCTTTTTTTGTCAATGCGGCTATCTTGATTTTGGCAGCTGCTACCTTTTATAAAGCGGGCTTGTATCAAGTGGCCGAAATACAAGATGCTTATAAATTGCTCGAACCTTTGTTGGGGTCGCAATGGGCGCCGGTTTTATTTGCGATAGCATTGATAGCCGCCGGACAAAGTTCTACTATTACAGGCACTTTGGCCGGTCAAATTATTATGGAAGGTTTTGTCAATTTCAGAATACAACCCTGGGTACGCCGCATGATAACCAGACTGTTTGCCATATTGCCTGCTATCGCAGTCATATTGATTTACGGGGTAGCCTATACCGGAAAACTTTTGATTTTCAGTCAAGTGGTGTTAAGTTTGCAGTTAGGTTTTGCCGTGATTCCGTTGATTCATTTTGTCAGTGATAAGCAATTGATGGGGCGTTTTGCCATTTCGTTAAAAACCAAAATTGCTGCTTGGTTGATAGCCGGTACTATTATAGTATTAAACAGTCTGCTGGTTATCAATGAAATACATGCTTGGTTGATGGCCGGACAAATAGGTTTTTGGACTATTATTTTACTATTTATTGTTTTGTCGGCTGTTGTTTTGCTGTTATTATATATCACGTTTGTGCCTTGGATCAAATCCGTGCCGCTCAAATCTTTAAAAGTGCATGCGCAAGATGATATTGATCCGTCCTTTCAACCGCCTGAATACCGGCGTATTGCCATAGCTCTGGACTTTTCAACCATAGATCATAAAGTGCTGCAACACGCTTTGGCGCTGGGCAAGCCGCAAGCCAGATACTTGTTAATACATATAGTGGAAAGTGCTCCGGCTATTTATCATGGTCAAGATACGGCAGATTATGAAACACTTAAAGATAAAGAAGTGCTGGAACGCTATGCCCAAAAAATCAGAAGTTTGGGTTATGATGTAGAAACTAAAATTGGTTATGGCAACCCGAAAGTTGCCATTCCAAAAATAGTGACCGGTTTCAAGGCGGATGTCTTGGTGTTTGGGTCGCACGGTCATAAACTACTCAAAGATTTATTATTCGGCACAACTATTAATACGGTTCGTCACAATATTAACATTCCTATTTTGGTGGTCAGACACTAAATGATGCCGGATTTTTTTCAAATTGATTTATAAAGTATATGTCATTTTTTGATTATTATATTTTCCTGTTCTTCAATACTTTCCTGATGTA
>JAMOMQ010000130.1 GCA_027066995.1 Flavobacteriales bacterium | reverse complement strand
TCACCGCTCAGTCCCATTTCTTGAGCAATCTCTGTGTTAAATTTACGATTGATAAATTGTCTGATTTTTTCATTCAAACATTTTTTAAGTTGTTCGTTATTGCCTTTACAGCCCGGAAAGGCAGGTGCCTGTTCCACAAAAACATAAGGAATCTCAACATCATCGTCTTCAATGATTTCAGTTTTTAAGTTATCTACGGGCACCACCGGTTTTTCGTCCGGATCGGTAGGAAGCAATTCCGATTCCACTTTTTTAGAATCGTCTTTTATAACTTCTAATTTGGCCACTACTCTGGGTTTAATTTTGATTGTTTTTTGGGGTTTAATTTCTTCTATTTTAATAACTTTGGTTTCGTCCATATTCATTTTGCAAACATTAAGTTTGTCTAAATCAATTTTAGGCGCCTGGGTTTTAAGATTGATGGCTTTTAAGCTTGCAAACAATACGACTACCAAGCCTATTAGCATAAAAGTGCTACTGTAATTGTTTAAATCTGCTTTTTTTGTTTTTTTAGGTTTCATAATATTTATTTTTAGGGGTTAATTATTTTTTGATTATTTTTCGCTTGCGTTTCCATATCCAAACCAGTAAAGCAATACCGAAAATAAAAGGCCACAAACTGAGCAATACATATAAAAAACCAACCAATATTTGCCAGCCGTTTTGAAAGGCAAGCCAGAACCGGTTAACGGATTTATTTTGCGGTCTTTTGGACATCTGATACAACTCCAAACTTAGAGTGCCATAGGTTGTTTTGTGTTGTAACCATTTGAGTTTTCCTTGTAGTTGGTCAATGCCGGTTTGAATATCATTTATTTGCCGTTCAATAGACAAAATATCGCTTATATTTTTAGCTTTTTGATACAAAGACAAATAGCGCTCTTTTAAAGCTTTTTTGTTTTTTAAACGTGCTTGCACGTCGTAATAATCACCGGTAACATCGGTGCTTTTTACCTCTAAATACGTTATCTTATCTCCGGTTTTTTGCAAGTCGCTGATAAAATTTTCAAAATGTTGCACCGGTATTTTGACTTGCAGCATTCGTCTTTTGTCCCAATCGTTATTTTGCAATTGTTCCGAATGGATATAAGCATCATAACGGTGCATTAAAACTTCAATCTTGTCACGCAACAATGACAAACTATCTGTTTGAATACGAATTTGTGCTGTTTTGATGCGTTTGGGTTTTTCCAAAGGATTTTCTGACGATTCCCGGATATAGTCCGCCTGTTTGTTAAGACCGGTATCTGCTATTTGAGCCGCTTTCGGTTCTTCTGCCACCATAGCTTTACCGGACAAACTTTCCATCTCGGCAGTATTTTGACAAGCCGTCAATAATAAAAAGGCAAAAGCAAATTTTAGTAAATAGCTGTTTAGTAAATGTGCAGTGTTCATATTTTCTCGTATTTTTGGATTATAATTTTGTTTTATCAAAGCAATTGTTGTTAATCACATCACAAACCTAAAACCAAAACAGGAATGATTTTTGCATTGAATTTGTAAGTCCTTTGTAAAAGTTTTGTAAATAACTATCTTACTGATAATCAACGTATAATTAATTTGACTGAAAAAGAAAAAATATTATTTGACCTGCTGAAACAAAAAGTAGCTGAAACTTTTTTAAAGGAAAATACTGCACTTTCTCCTCACATCTCGCAGTGGAAAGGCGATGATATTG
>JAMOMQ010000129.1 GCA_027066995.1 Flavobacteriales bacterium | reverse complement strand
ACTTTGGATACTACAGGGCAAGTTTATGCTTTGGGTGTTAGCGGTATCAGTCAGCTGACCGGTGCTTATTTGCAAAATACCAAAAGTATTACCAAATATATCAAGGCGATTAATGAGGGGGTTTTCCCGATTGAAAAATATTATTTTGTCAATGACAATGAGAAATTGATCAGGGAAATTATAGAGCAAATCATGTGTAATATGTATATTGATTTTGGCAAACTGGCACAAGAGAAAAATAGGAGTGTAGCTGAAATCTATGCCATTACACAGGTTGATTTTAAAACAATCAAAGAATTTGAAGACGAAGGTTTGTTAACTTTTGACAAGGATGTTTTGGAACTAACACGAACCGGACAGTTTTTTATGCGAAATATAGCTGCTGCTTTTGACCCGAATATGAAAAACAATCAAAAAAGTTTTTCAAAAGCCTTATAAATTATCGTTACTCATCAAAAGTAATATGTTGGTAAGCCCCCAAATCCGGTGCAGTTGTTCTGTCAACACCCAAAATATCAAAAGGGACGAGTAGGGCAGTTGCCGGATTACCTAAATTTATACAGGGAGAGTCATCCCCAATAGCCAATTTATTTTCTTGTGGGTTTTCAAAAACGGGGTCGGTATTCAGCAAAATATTTTGATAGTGATTGGTGTCGGTAAAATCGACTTCCGGAACATCGTCAAAGTGATGTTGCGGGTCTTCAAACTTTATTAAGCAATTGCTAATCTGATAGTTAAATGCGGCATTGCTATTGCGGTCCAAATAAAATTCGATATTTGAATTGCCGTAAATAAGACAATTTGACATATCAAACGCATTTAAATCGCCCAAATAGGTCTGGTTTTCGGTTTCAATATAATTGTTGACATAGACGGCTGCCTTTTTTTCATTACGAATACCATTGCTATAATTGGCAAATGTGCAGTGTTTAAAATTATAATGGCCACCAAGTTGCAGGTTTACAGCTGATAATCCGAAATTGTTCATAACCAGATTTTCTCCTTCAATATGAGTTGCTATGCCGTAAATTCCGACTAAACTATGGTTGTAAATTTGAGTATTTTTAATACGTAAAACCGGATTGTTATCATTGGTTGGATAGGCTATGATGCCCGCTTCGGCATTTTTAATGATGGCATAATTAATCTCATTTTGCAGACTGTTTTCGCGCAGCCAAATAAAGTTCCACATGCCGGGTTTGTTTTCAAATTCGGGTTCCATGCGGTCGTCTTCAAAAATAACTTCATGTCCTAGACTGCCGTTGACTTTGAGGCTGGCCCCTTCCCAAACAATCAGACCGGAGTTGTAATGGAAATATAGATGGGCACCTTGTTCAATAGTCAAAGTATGTCCTTGTGGCACTGCCATGTGTCCGTAGATAACAATGGCTTTGTCATCGGTAAAAGTTGTATTACCGTCTAAAAAGAAACCGTAAACTTCCGAAGTTTCGCCTGTGTTAGGATCGGTATACAGGGTCAAAGTTTCCTTGGTGCCGTCAGGGTAGCGTTCGGGGTAGTAAAAATAGGCATCCTTAACAAATGCAGTCAATAAAACTTGAGCTGTTTTAACATCGTCTTCTATAAAAAGTTTTTCTTCATAAACCGGATCGGTCAGTTGATTGATGTCTGCAGTTACTTCTACAAAAACAAAAATGCTGTCATTGGCATGAATCAATACATCATTAAAAGTTTTGCCTGTATCACCGTCCACATTGAGCCGGTAAAAAGATTGATCTCCCTTTTCAAGAAATATTTTATTCAAAGTAACATCATTGTCCGAAGTATTGTAAATTTTAAACCGGTAAGTATGTGAAGCTATATTGGTAAAAACAGAATCTAAAAATACCGTATCCTTTTCAACTCTAAAATTGCCTTGACCGGGGCTGACATCAAAACTTTTGCGGCAAGAGCTGCTTAAAACAATCAAAAATAAAATAAATCCGGCAATTAAAATTCTTTTCATTATAAATTTTTATAATTAAACGTTAAAAATACGGAATTATTTTTGGATGTCAATTTCAAATATTTTATCCCATTTTTTGCCGGTGACAAACAAATGACCTGTTTTTTTGTCGTAAGCAATACCATTTAAGACATCCAATTGCGGATGTTTGGTAACTTTGTTATGCAAGTCCGACAGGTTGACAATGCCTTCAACGGCACCTGTCTTCGGGTCTATAATTGCCAGGGCGTTTTTTTGCCAGACGTTGGTGTAAATTTTACCGTCAACCCATTCCAATTCGTTGATTCTTATTATTTTATGTTTGTCAGTATAGACGTTGATAAAATCTTTTTCTTGCAAATTTTCGGGATTGAGTGTCCATATTTTTTCTGTTCCGTCAGATTTATACAATACTTTACCGTCATTGCATAAGCCCCAGCCTTCTTTGCTTTGACCGTATTTAAATTCTCCTGTCTTTTGCAGATTGATATTATAGATAAAACCAATTCCGTTTTGCCATGTGAGTTGATAAACTTTGTCGTTTAAAACACTAATGCCTTCACCGAAATAACGTCTGTCTAAATCAATTTTTTTATAGATTTTGCCGGTTTTATAATCGGTTTTTCTCAATGAGGATTCGCCATGTAATCCCGTGCCTTCATACAGGGTATCTTTGTAAAACTCCAACCCTTGTGTAAATGCTTCTATGTCGTGCGGATAGGTATTTATTAATTTGTAAGACAACACTTTGGGTTTGATGCTTGCATACAGTTCTATGGTTTTTTGTATTTTTTTGAGGGTGTCTTGCGCTTTGATAAAACCAAAATCAAGTTGGTGTGTTCCTAATTTAAAAGTTGCAGGAATTGTAATTTGAATTTGGTCGGCATAAGGCAATGTTTTCAAATTTTGTCCGTCAACCGCTATAGATATTTTATCCAATTCATTATGATTCAAATTATTTATTTTAACCGTAAAATTATGATTTTGCTGCGGTTTGGCAGGTACATTTATTTGTATTTTAATCACCTTTTGGCAGGCTGTTAAGATTAATAAAACGAGTAACAATTTATAGACTTTCATTATGATATATTTTTAAACAAAACTTTCCAAAAGGATGTTGCTTTTGGAAAGTTTAATTTACTGATTGATAGTTGGTTATATTAATTGTCAATTTTCACCAAATCTCTAACCGGTTGATTGAGAATCAGATCGATATAAAGATTGATATTGTCTTTTAAATGCTTGCGATGGCTGATAAAATCTAAAAAACCGTGTTCCAGCAAAAATTCTGATTTTTGAAACCCTTCGGGTAAATCTTTGCCGGTAGTGTCTTTGATAACACGGGGGCCGGCAAAACCAATCAATGCGCCGGGTTCGGCAATATTGATATCACCCAGCATGGCAAAAGAAGCGGTGGTGCCACCGGTGGTAGGATCGGTAAGTAATGAAATATAAGGCACTTTGGCTTTGCCCATACGGGCTATGGCAGCTGAGGTTTTGACCAGTTGCATCAGTGATATGGCAGCTTCTTGCATACGGGCGCCACCGGATTTTGAAATCATAACCATTGGTATATTATGCTCGGTGGCATAGTCCATGGCACGGGCAATTTTTTCTCCCACAACAGATCCCATAGAACCGCCTATAAAGGCAAAGTCCATGGCAGCTACTACCAAATCTCTTCCTTTGGAAGGCCCTACGGCTACACGAACAGCATCATTGAGTTTTGTTTTTTTGTATGCCGCTTTTAGGCGGTCGGCATATTTTTTGGTATCTTCAAATTTTAACGGGTCTTTAGATTTCATCTCTTTCCAAAGTTCTTTGTATTGTCCGTCGTCAAAAAGTATTTGAAAATATTCTTCGCTGCCGATACGCATATGATAACCGTCTTCGGGGCTTACATAGAGATTTTCTATCAATACTTCTTTATCTACTATTTTTCCCGAAGGTGTTTTATACCACAAGCCTTTGGGTATATCTTTTTTTTCTGAAGTAGGGGTTACAATCCCTTTTATTTTTCGTTTAAACCAAGACATAATTTTGTTATTTATTGTTTGCTGTTTATAGAGATTATTTATAAAACAGACCTAATTGTTATAGGGCAAATATAAACATTATTTTTTTGTCGTTTTAATAGCCTTATAAGATTTTGGTTAAGATTATTGAGATATTAAATCTATTGTTTAATACAAATATTCATAAATTGTCCTTACATGACTATATTTCAATGGTGTTCACGTTATTCAAATCCTTAAATGCTTGCGATAAGCGTTTTTTAAAGCTCAATTCACCCTCACGCAACCATTTACGCGGATCATAATATTTTTTATTGGGTAAGTCGGCTCCTTCCGGATTACCTATTTGGGTTTTTAAATAGTCTTTGTATTTGTCAAAATAATCTCTAACACCTTCGGTAAAAGCATATTGTGTGTCGGTGTCAATGTTCATTTTAATAACGCCGTAGCTAATGGCATCTTTAATATCTTTTAATTCGGAACCACTGCCACCGTGAAAAACAAAATTGACCGGTTTTTGAGTGGTTTGGTATTTGTCTTCAATATATTTTTGTGAGTTTTTTAAAATATCGGGTCTTAAAATTACATTGCCGGGTTTATAAACACCATGCACATTACCAAAGGAAGCGGCTATGGTAAAATAGGGGCTGATTTTTCGTAATTCTTCAAAGGCATAAGCCACTTCTTCGGGTTGTGTATACAATTTGGCATTGTCTACATCGGTATTATCCACACCGTCTTCTTCACCGCCGGTAATCCCGAGTTCTATTTCGAGGTGCATGTCTAATTTTTTCATGCGTTCGAGGTATTTTTTGCTGATAGCGATATTTTCTTCCAAGGGTTCTTCGGATAAGTCTATCATGTGTGAGCTAAACAAAGGTTTACCGTTTTTTTGGTAAAACTCTTCACCGGCTTTAAGAAGGCCGTCTATCCATGGCAAAAGTTTTTTGGCGGCATGGTCGGTATGAATGACGACAGGCACACCATAGAGTTCGGCCAATTGGTGAATATGTTTGGCTCCTGCAACGGCACCGGCTATAGAGGCTTGTTGTTGGTCGTTGGGCAAGCCTTTTCCGGCCATAAAATGTGCGCCGCCGTTAGAAAATTGTATAATAATGGGCGCTTTCATATCGCGAGCGGTCTCCAATGCGGCATTGATTGTATTACTGCCGGTAACATTTACCGCCGGTAGAGCAAAGCCTTTTTTTTGGGCATATTCAAATAAATCTTGTAAATCTTTGCCGTAAACTATTCCTGGTTTTAATTTCATAATTTTAAATTTTCGTTAGGTAAAAATACAGATTTTTTTACAATTCAATCCGGCTTTTAACATTAAGTTTTTACTAATTGGAATACTTTTGAGCCGGAAAGCTTAATTTGCGTCATTTTTTATACCTTTGTACTTTAAAACTAATTATATGTCAATTAACAGAATTATGGATCCCATTGGTAAGTTGATGGGATTACGTTACAAATCACATCCTTGGCACGGTATTAACATCGGGGCTAATGCGCCTAAATCATTGATGGCTTTTATAGAAATGGTGCCTACCGATACCGTCAAATATGAAGTGGATAAGGAAAGTGGTTATTTACGTATTGACCGTCCCCAAAAATACTCTAATGTGGTGCCTACTTTATACGGTTTTATACCCCAAACCTATTGTGCCGCTTTGGTAGCCGAGTTTGCCAACGAAAAAACCGGACGTAAAGATATAGTTGGTGATAAAGATCCTTTGGATATTTGTGTATTGACCGAAAAAGAAATTGTGCATGGAGATATCATCATGCAATCAAAACCTATTGGTGGTTTTAGAATGATTGACGGAAATGAGGCCGATGACAAAATTATTGCCGTATTGGAAGGCGATGCCGTTTTTGGTATTTATAATGATGTATCGGAATTGCCGCAGATTATTGTGGACAGGCTTAAACATTATTTTTTGACTTATAAAGATTTGCCCGGCAATCCCAGTAATGTAGAGATAACAGATACCTATGGTGCGGAAGAAGCTCACGAAGTTATATTGAGGTCAATGAAAGACTATCGAAATAAGCTTAATAATTTGGGTAGTTTGTTGGAAGAGGAATAGGTTTTATATAGTTTATAATAACGTTTGGCTATTTTTAATTTCTTTCTTTTTAAGTTATCAGTCATTTTCCTAATTTCAGTTTCTAAATAGGCTGCAACCTACAATTTTTACTTTTTAGGTATTGAGTTATTACCAAAAAAATATTAAAAATCAAACAACTTATAACTCATTATAACAGATATGGTTTTATAATCCGAATTCCAATAAATATAGTTAATTAGTATATTCCTGGGTGTTTCCAGTCTGAGTTCAAATGAAAATTTGTTATAGTTATAACCTAAACCGAATGCCAGATTTTTCCAACTTCCAATTTCTATCTCATTTAAATATGATCCGTCTTTTCTACTAAATGTAATTGATGAATTAATTGAAAAATCTTTTATATATAGAGCATTAATGAATAATTTTGAATGGTTATTTAAGAACATATAATATCTAATACCAACCGGAATTTCTAATGAATGGTAATTTACATTACTAATAATAGATTGGTTTCCGGAGATAGAAATTGTTTTTTTTATTTTTTTAGACTTATAATGTTGATAATTAGGCCCTAAAATTATCCCCCATTTATTTTTATTAAAAGGTAATATATATTCTATTTCCAAACCTATTTTGAATACATATTGACGGTCAAAATCAAACTTATTTTCATTTGCTATACTGTTATCAATTGATAATAATGAACTGTTTAATCCGATTTTTGCATACAAATTGAACCTGTCTTTTTTATTTTTAGGGACAAAATTTTTATACTGGCTATTTGAACAGCGATTAAATGCTACAAAAATCTTGACCAAATCTTTTTGAATATAATCTATTTTTTTTAACTTTTCTTTAGTTATGGCCGAACATCTTAGATTGTTATATATTTGTTGTTTAAAGTATTCGTTTTTTCTTAATTGATCCTCTATAAGGTATAATTTATATACAAGCGGTTTAATCGGTTGATTGTCTAATTTGAAGAAATATCTTTGCAATAATCCCTTTGTGTATTTATAAAGTGAAGCTTTACCTTCTACCAATGTTTTTAAAAATATGGTTTCTTTTTCAAATGTAGGTTTTCTATTTTCGCTTATATAGTTTAAGTTTTCAGATGACTTGTCTAAATCAACAGTAGCTCTTATAAATTTTAAATGATTGCCTATTCCAAATTCTTCAATATCCTTAATAGTTGCAGTTCTTATGTTATCATTTTCGGATAATTTATAATTAATTTTAGTTGGATTATTATGCCAATCAATATTTTTAATTATACAGGCTTTTTTTTCACCCGAATTATTTATTATATATCCTTTTTCGAATTCTATTTGAGAATAGGAGTTTAATAAAAAAAGTGATAGAAATAAAGTGAATATTTTTTTCATTTTTTATTATTTTGACACATCAAAAAAACAGAATTCCAATAATTTTGAAAATCAGCAACTAAAATACAAAAAAATATTTACCGGCTCAAATAACTATTATAGTATTCCTTTTGTCCGGTTACTTCTTTGCCTAACCATTGGGGTTTTTCAAAAGGTGTATGTTCATCCGGCAGTTCTATTTCGGCCACCACCAAGCCGGCATGTTCACCCAAAAACTCGTCAACTTCCCATTTTAAACCGTTTTTGGCAGGTATAACATAGCGAACTTTTTCTATAAGACCGGGTTCGGCCAATTGTAGCAAAGCTTGGGCTTCATTCAGAGGAATTTCCTTTTCCCATTCAAAGCGGGTGGTGCCGGATTGATTTGTAGCGCCTTTAACGGTTAAATAAGCATTGCCATCTTTTATCCTTATTCGTATGGTTCTGTTGGGATCGCGGTTTAAATAAGCTTGAACAATATGATGAATACGCTCGGCTTCCAATTTATAATCGTCGTTGTTTACCAAAAATTTGCGTTCAATTTCTTGCATGATTATTGTGGAATTGTTTTTCTAATAATATGATAATATGATGATTTGATGATGTGATAATTTGTTAAATTGTTGAACCGTGTAATTGTTAAATCGTTTATTTGATAAAATGATGATTTGATGAATCGTTGAATTGATATATTAAGGTGGTTGAGTGTCCAGAACTTGCTTCGGGATATATCGAAGCTGCCGTTTTGGTAACCGTGTAATTGTTGAATGTTTTTGTCATCCGGTTATTTTAGAGCAGAGCTATATCCAATACTTCTTCCATTTTTTTGACATAATGGAAGGTCAATCCTTTGATATAGTCTTTGTTGATTTCCTCTACGTCTTTACGGTTGCGTTCCGACAAGATAATTTCTTTGATTTTTGCCCGTTTGGCAGCCAAAATTTTCTCTTTGATACCGCCCACAGGCAACACTTTACCGCGCAGGGTTATTTCGCCGGTCAT
>JAMOMQ010000128.1 GCA_027066995.1 Flavobacteriales bacterium | reverse complement strand
TATCGGGCTGTGCCAATACATAATATTTGTAGTTGGCTTCGCGCAATTCTTTTCTAAGTGTTTCTATGCGTTTTTTGGCTTCTTCTTTCGTCATTTTTAACCGGTTTAAATGTTTTAAATCAATCTGCTATATCTTTCTTTTTGTTGCGTTGTTTAACAACAGGTATTTTAAATTCAAAACTGACAGGCCGTCCTTGGTATACAGCCGGCTTCATTTTAGGTATGGTTAATGCTATTTTTTTAAAAACAGCGGCATATTGTCGATCGATTAATGAGTCGTTAAAGTGAATAATATTTAAAAAATTTGTATTTCCCAAAGTATCGATTTGAAACTTAACCCATACAGTATCTTGCACAGAATCAAATTGTTGTGCATAATTTTTATTTAGATTGTAATTTAAAAATGCGGTAAGTTTTTGCATCAAACAATCGAGTTGTTCCTTTTTGTCATAGTAATCGGGACAACCTGTATATTGCGGATACAAATCCAATTGATCTAAAATGACTATTTGCGTTACTTGCTGATTTTGAGCATCTTTTGACTGGCATGCACTTAACAACAATAATAAAAAGACAAATGACAGTAAAAATTTCATGTTGAAAATAGTCAATTAATTTTTTTATAAAAATACAAAAAAAATTATGTTTGGACGAATATTCCTTTAAATTTGCAAGCTGAAAGACAAATCCGGTTATAAATAAAAACTTATTATCTTTTCATATATAATAACAAAGCGCAGTGAAAATATTAAATTCATTACAATCATATAAAAGCAATAAACCCGCTACTGTAACCATTGGCTCGTTTGACGGTGTGCACTTGGGACATCAAAAGGTTTTAAATGATTTGAAACAAATAGCCAAGAATTCTGATTCACATTCGGTTGTTATTAGCTTTGAACCGCACCCGCGCTTGTTTTTTAATCCCGGTGCCGGATTAAGATTACTCACTACCAATGATGAAAAAATTGATTTATTGGCAAAGCAGAATATTGATTATTTGATTTTACAAAAATTTGATAAAGATTTTTCCAATCAAACTGCGGAAGATTTTATCAAAGCCTTGGTCGATAATCTGAATATGAAACATTTGCTGATTGGACATGACCATCAATTTGGCAAGAACCGGCAAGGTAATTTTGAACTTATCCAATCTTTGGGATCAAAATACGGGTTTAAAACGCATCAAATTAAACCTTTAACCGTCGATGGTATTAAAGTAAGTTCAACACTCATAAGAGAAGCTTTGCAAAATGGTCATATAAGTTTGGCTAACAAACTATTGGGATATCCTTATTTTATCAACGGTGAAGTTGTAACCGGTAATCAATTGGGGCGAACCATTGGTTTTCCTACTGCTAACATTAATATACAGTCGGAGCATAAATTATTACCCAGACAAGGGGTTTATGTCGTAAAATCTATTATTGACGGTCAAGAGATAAACGGTATGATGAATTTGGGCCTGCGACCTACTGTTGACGGCACCAAACAAATCATGGAGGTGCATTTTTTCAATTTTGATAAGGACATATACGGGCGTAAGATACCAATTTATTTTGTAGAACGATTGCGCGATGAACTAAAGTTTCCGTCTTTGGAAGCCTTAAAGGCTCAATTGAAAAAAGATGCCGAAAAGTCATTAAAAATATTGGGTAAAAAATAATATTTGTTTACTTTTCATGATTTTCATACAATTCTTCCCAAAGCGGATTATTGTCGCTATGATGTGCATGATCAAAATTTTCATACAATTCAAACTCTTCGGTAGAGGTTTTCTTTTTGCTGAACCAAAGACCTAACATCATCAAAATTCCCGAGCCTAAAATAACAAAAGAGATAACTTCTTTACTAAAATAGGGAATTTTATATTGTTCCGGTATTTTATAAAACAATAAAATGGTAATCAAACCGCGCGGCGCCATAAAAACTTCCGGGAAAAGTGATTTGCCCCTGAAAAAAACTTTGAGGTTAATATATCTGACCACAAAACTAAGCAATAGAATAAACGTTCCTATAATCACAACATTTTCATAAAAAATACCATCAATGTTGATAGTCATACCAAATAAAACAAAAAAGAACGTTCTAATCAAAAAAGCAGTTTCAAAAGTGATTAATTTAAATTGTTCTTTAACTTGATTGATTTTATTTTTATCAAATATTTTACTGAATTTACCTTTGAAAAATATACCGTAATTTTCAAGCATCAATCCAAAGATTAAGATTAAAATAAGACTGGACAAGTGCATAATTTTACCCAAAATAAATAAGGCTGATAATATGGACAGGAATAAGAAAAATTTGATTTTAGTATTGATTTTTTGGAATAAAAATATCAAAATATACCCTGTAATCAACGATACCAAAACCGTCATAAAAATGCCGCCGCCTACTTTGCCTATAATATTGCCTTGACTTTGAGGTATCATCAAAACTATATCAAAAGCAATAATACCGAATATATCGCTAAAAGTAGATTCGTAAATCAAAAATTCTTTTTTCTCTTCGTCTAAAAAATGCACACTAGGGATAAGAATGGCACTACTGACTACAGATAAAGGTAAGGCATTAATATAAGCCGTGTAAAAATCATGGGTTAATCCCATACCGTAAATCAAGTATGCAATAGCAAAAGAGGTACCTAATAAAATAAGCAAGGCGGTTGTAAAAGCTTTGATAATCAAGGGTAATTTTTCTTTAGTTATTTTAAGATCCAAAGCAGCTTCCAAAACAATTAACAACAACCCTACCAAGCCTAATACATTAACGGTTGGCTGCAAACCGGGTAAGCCCCATTGATATTGTTGAGATATTTTATGTAAGACAATGCCGGTACCAATTAATAGCAAAACCGATGGCACTTTGATTTTTTTTGCAATAATATCAAAGAAATAAGATAAGATTACCAATAAACTGACCCCTAGGATAAAATAATAACTATTCATGTATTTTATATTTTGGATAAAGATAAAAAAAAGAGTCACATAGACAAAATGCGACTCTTGTATTTTGATATTTAAATTTGAATTATTTGATATATTCTACTTCTTTTTTCTTCTCGGTTGTCAAAAATTTGGTAAAACCTTGTGCTATCATCCATTTATCACTATAAATTTTACCCATATATCTTGACCCGTGATCGGGAAATACCAATACTACATGACTGTTTTCATCAAAAAAACCGGCTTGAGCATATAAATGAGCGGCTTCTAAGGCTGCGCCACTGGTATAGCCGGCAAATATACCTTCCTTCAATGCCAATTCGCGGGCTTTGTAAGCGGCATTTTCATCGGTTACTTTCATAAAAGTATCAATCAATTCAAAATCAGTAGCCGTGGGTATAAGGTTTTTACCCAAGCCTTCTATACGGTAAGAATAAATTTCATTGGTGTCAAAAACACCGGTTTCATGATATTTTTTTAAAGCGGACCCGTAAGCATCAACACCTAAAATTTTAATATCCGGATTTTTTTCTTTTAAATAGCGAGCTATACCCGAAATAGTGCCACCGGTAGCTGCACAAGCAATTACATGAGTAACTTTGCCTTCGGTTTGATCCCAAATTTCTACACCGGACGAAAAGTAATGTGCTTTGATATTTAATTCGTTAAAATATTGATTGACATACAATGAGCCCGGATTTTCTTCGTGCAAACGTTGTGCAACCGAATAATAGGAACGCGGATCTTCGGCAGGCACTTCCGATGGACATACATAAACTTCGGCACCCATGGTTTTGAGCATGTTTATTTTGTCTTCGGTCGCTTTATCTTTAACGGCCAGCATAACTTTATAACCACGAACAGCGCCTAACATAGCCAAGCTAAAACCGGTATTGCCCGAGGTGGTCTCAATGATGGTGTCGCCGGGTTTTAAAAGGCCTTCTTCTTCAGCTTTATCAATAATATATTTAGCAATACGATCTTTGACAGAGTCTCCGGGATTAAAAGATTCCAGTTTGCCATAAAAATGACCGGTAAGGTTTTCAGTGACTTTATTTAATCTGACCATTGGCGTGTTACCGATAAGCTCCAGCACATTATCAACAATCTTGGGGTTATTTTTCATGTGTGTTCATTTAATTTGAAACAAGATATTAATAGCTACGTTTCAATAACATTAACTCGGCAAAAATACGAATTTTTGTTTAAATATTAAGTAATGCCTGTTACAAGTTTTGACTATTTTACTTTATTTTTTTGTAATATTTGTTTCCCTGTAATAATTAATACCACGCCTATAATTGATAATAATCCACCGATAATTTGCAAATTGGTAGGTATTTTTTTAAAGTATAAGTAGCTGCCAATCAACACAAAAAGCCCTTTGGTTGATGATAAAATAGACTTGCGGCTGACTTCAATATATTGTATGGCATATAAGCCGGCTGTAGCAGTTAAAAAAGGGCCTAAAAAAGCACCAATCAATACATTTTTTAATGCCGAATGTGAAATATGGAAAGATAAATTCTGAATTTTTATCATCAAAAGAGAAAACAGCAATAAAAATAAAGTTCTGTTTAGGGTTAATAAAATAGGAGAAAATTTGGCGACATTTAGTTTCATCAATATAGCACTGGCAGCGCCAAACAATGCAAAAAACAATACAAACTGACTGCCGTTTACAAATATTTCATTGATATGTATCCATTTGGGATTGTAACTCAGTAAAAAAGCCGCCGTCAATGTCAGTAATATTCCGGCAATTTCCATCTTATTAAAACGTTCTTTTAAAATAAAATAACCTAATATCAATACAAAAACCGGAGTAATATTGCCCATAAAAGCGACTACTCCCGGATTTGGCATCGTATTAATAGCTTTAAAGAAAAAAGTGGTAGAAGCAATTTCTATCAAGCCGAATAAGCCCAACCACAGGTAATCTTTTGGACTAAAATTTTTAATTTTTTTAAAAGATTTTTGTTGCCATGCCAAAATAAGTGTCAATATAAGTCCGGTCAAAAACCAGTAAAAGCCAAATTGCGGCAATTGTAATTCCTGTAAAGCCGCTTTACTAAAAATATAGACGTTTGACATGGCCAAAACACCAATCAATGTCAGCAGATAACCTTTGGTTTTATCGGGAAGGGCTTGCCAAATCTTTTTCATTTACAATGCACGGATTTTGTCCTGCAAAGAAACAAAATTAAATAGTATTTATTGTTAAGATCATCTTAATTTTAAACCGGTGGTTAAAACGGATATTTCTCTAAACTTTAATTTCTATCAACTCTTGCCACCGTGTTGTATATCTTTTAGAACGGTATTTTTGTTTTAGATGCCAAGCGCTTGCTTGTCCTTCGGCTGCTAACTTGAGCACATGGTAGCCATTGGTTTTATTGATTTGATCCATAATTTTCATCACTTGCCTGTGCTTGCTGTAATGGGTGTCAAACAAAGACAATTGCCGGTTTTTCTCAGGCACCAATCCGGATACCAAAACACCGGCTTTTTTATATGTAAAGTCTTTTTTGTAAATGATTTTCAAGGCTTTTTTAGCTGCTTTAACCAAATCGATACCACTGGAAGTATTAGAGAGTTGCACCGTAAAACTATTGGCATAGTAAGAATTTTTTTTGTCAAATTTGTCGGTTCTCAAAAAAACTGTCAGTAAATTGGCTGCCGATTGCTGTTGACGCAGTTTTTCGCCACAAGCAGCGGCAAAACGGGCAACGGCTTCGTTTATAAATTCGTAATCAGCGGTAGACTTCACAAAACTGCGCGCTGTGCGTATGGCTTTTCGGGGTGGTGGAATTAATTCCAAAGGAATACAAGCTGTTCCGAGTAATTCGGCTTTGGTGCGTAAGCCGGTTACTGACATTTTTTTTCTGATAAAAGAGTCGGAAAGTTGCGTAAAATCCCAAGCGGTCTTAACCTTATGCTGCTGCAAAAAACGGCTATGTTGTCGTCCAATCCCCCACACATCTTCAATGGCGGTCATTTGTAATGCTTTTTTTATTTTTTCGGGTGTATCAATCAAGGCTACTCCGTCGGACATGTGTTTTTTGGCAATTCTATTGGCAATTTTTGCTAAAGTTTTAGTAGGAGCAAATCCTACACTTACCGGAATTCCTATATATTTACGAACTTTTTGACGCAATTTTACGCCCGTGGCTCTGATATGTGATAAGTCAAAACCGTTAAAATCTAAAAAAGCTTCATCAATGGAGTAAACTTCAACAGCCGGCGTAAAATCATGAAATATTTGCATCATTCGCTGAGACATATCGCCATATAAAGCATAGTTGGAAGAAAAAGCAACTACTTGATTTTGATTTACCAAATCTTTGATTTTAAAGGCCGGTGTGCCCATTTTGATACCTAAAGCTTTAGCTTCATTACTACGAGCAATAATAATACCGTCATTGTTAGAAAGAACCACTACCGGTTTGTGTTGCAAGCCGGGATTAAATACCCGTTCGCAAGAAGCATAAAAATTATTACCGTCTACCAGTGCATACATGAGAAAAACCTTTCTACAAAAATATGATTTTATACCAAAACAAAATAGTCCGATATTTCGTTATTTTTTCACTTATTTACAGGCAAAATACTCGCTCATAGATATATTAAATCGATTTATTTTAAAGTTTTGACCGGCAACTGTTACTCAAATAAAAAGAGGCTGTCTCTAAAGTAAATTTTTGTTGTCATTACGATGAGGAACGAAAGCCTGTCCCAAACTTGCTTCGGGATAGCAATCTGTTGATTTTCAACAACAAATATTAATAGCCCTTCAGGTTTCTCATTGAGATAATGGCTTTTGAGACAGCCTCATTGTTTTGATTTTTAAGAAAATCAAAAAATTGTTTTAAACTATTAAATTTATTTAACCACAGGCGGCAACATGCCATGATGGAATAGGTAAGCAACAACATAGGCAATAGGTGCAATAATAGCAAATAAGGCTATGGCATAAAGTATTGCCAAACGTCCCATGCCTTTAAGTTTGCTAAAGTCCGTAATAACACCGATACTTAAGAATGTCAGCATAAACATAAGTTTTCTAAAGCTGCCTTGCACAATATGACCACCGGCTTTGGCGCCTGCAATCAAATCAGGAAAGAAATACATAATACCCAAATAAATCAGCCATACCAACATATAAGCCATCACAAATTTAGGCAACCGGAACCAAATTTCGGATTTTGGAATTTTTTCCTTAACGGTTTTGTTTTCCACATTTCTAATCCAAACCAGCGCCAAGACAAAAGACCAAATACCGATAAAAATATCAATCCAAATTTTGGTTAGTAAAGCTGCGCTCAGTATCCAACCTTCTTCCCATTGTTCACCGGTTTGTTTTAAGTGTTTTGACAACATTAATTCATCTAAAATGGCACCGGCAGCGGCATCGGCACCGTCGGTTTTAACGGTCATACCCATAGCAGCACCGTTAACAATGGGCTCATTGGGTGCCAAGTTGGTCAAGGCCGGCGGTAAAATAACCAGCTCAAACATGGCAAAAATCAAAATCAAAGTAGATACGGCAATAGGAATAACCGGTTTGGCTTTAATAGCACCGGCCGTAGCAATGGAAGCGGATACACCGCAAATGGAAATTCCTGATGAAAGAACAGCAGCTGATGAGCGGTTAAGTTTAAAATACTTACGTCCAATATAATACACAATAGGCCAGAACAATAAATAAGCTACAAAGGCAGCTGCAGCACCGGCCAAAGTTAGCTCATAAGTAAATCCGGCGGCTTTCATAGTCATCATACCCAGTTTGATTCCCAATAACACAATACCTGTTTTGATAAACCATTCGGGTTTGGCGGCTTCCTTTATTTTGTTGGCAAAGCCTTTAAAAAAATTACCGATGACCAAACCTACAATTAGAGCCAACATATATGAGGCGCCGCCACCGAGCTGCAAACCCCAGTTGAGGTGAAACTCTTGATAATAATTGTGTTTTTTAACCACCGCATTAATAGCTGACAAATGAGCTTCGTGTCCCGCAATCCACGACAACCATGTCAAAACAAAAATGGCGGTAAAACCGGTAAAATATTTTTTGACATTGAGTTTTTGATAGTAGGCTCCCAAAGTGGTTAGTCCGGCAAAAACGATATAAGTAATAAATAAGGATAACAAAGGATGTAAATCGTGATAGGTTTTTGAGGATGTTTTAAGCAATTTTGACCAAGAGAAATCATTAACCAAATTGGTCCATTCCCAAGTTTTGGGTTTAGCAATCCAACCAACAACATCTAATCCCCAGATAGTGAGCAGTCCCAAACCGAAGAAAAACAAACCGAGCCAAGCCGACCACCAGTCTTCGGTGCTGAACATACCACTATGCCATTTTTTGTTAATTTGTTGATTCATAATAGTTTGTTTGTTATATTTTAATAATTATTTGTCGATTAAAATAATGTGGCATATACTGGCGCATCCACAATGGAAAAGCATTAAAGTCAAAATGTAATTTGATATTAAATGTGCCTTGACGGTAAGTATTGACCAAATATTGTTTAATTTGTTGATCAATATCTTCCAATTCATCTGCTACAAATCTGTGACTTTCGTTTTCACACAGCCATTGCCGGTTTTGATAATACAATTTATAATGAAGTGGAATCATTTTAATAAAAAGAAATTGATTAAAATACCTAATACAGCTAACGAAAGAACTGCAATAATAATACTACCGCCTACCAACTTACTTTCCCAAGCTTCCCATGGCTCAGGGTTGGTAAACAAAGCTTCCAAGTCATGTTTGTTATCGGTTTGCTTTGACATATATTATATTTTTGCTTCAAAAGTAGTTTTTAAAAAAATATATAAAACTGACATTAGTCATAAAATTATATAAAATTAAAAAGGAGATTTTTGTCTTATTTATAAACATGTTGGTTGTCAACGATTTGCATTACCTCAAAATTAGTTTAAAATAGATTTAAATTATTTTGTATTTTTGTTTACACCAAATTTATCTAACACTTTTCTTTTAATGAAACAGATTTCTTATCAATTGCATGATTTACCTAAGGTAGTCAAATTTATATTAGACAACACTAAAAGCAAAATCATATTATTTGACGGTCCAATGGGCAGTGGCAAAACTACTTTGATCAAAGCTTTGGTCAAAGAGTTGGGCGCCACAGATGAAGCATCGTCACCGACATTTTCAATTGTTAATGAATATGTAACACCGCAACACAAAATATATCATTTTGATTTATATCGTCTAAAAGATTTTTACGAAGCCTTAGATTTTGGTATTGAAGAGTATTTAGATGATTCGCAAGCTTATGTTTTTATAGAATGGCCAGATATTATTGAACCTATTCTACCCGAAAATTCACAAAAAATTCGTATTATTGTTAAAGATAATAAAACACGAGACTTACAAATATTATAAATATGTTAAAGCCCTACTCCAAAGATATTTTACTACCACAAGAAGAGCGCTTAGCCATTCAATACCGGAAAAGTGAATTGCATATAGGCATACCCAAAGAAATCAGGCTGCAAGAGAAACGTATATGTTTAACGCCGGATGCCGTAGGCACTTTGGTAGCACACGGACACAAAATAATCATGGAAAGTGGCGCCGGTTTAGGAGCAAACTTTACCGATCAGGATTATGCCGAAGTAGGCGCACGCATTACTTACAACACCGAAGAAGTGTTTAAAAGTCATATTGTGCTAAAAGTGGAGCCGCCCGACATGACCGAGGTAGATTATTTGGAGCCCGAATCGATTATAATTTCCGCTTTACAAATAAAAACTCAGCGTAAAGAATTAATTCAAAAGCTTCTGAAAAAAAAGATAACCGCTATAGCCTATGAATTTTTAAAAGACGAACAAGGCTCTTATCCTATTGTGCGAGCGCAAAGTGAAATTGCCGGCACTGCATCAATGTTAATAGCTGCCGAACTGCTTACCAAACCCTTGGTAGGCAAAAATTTGTTATTAGGCAATATTAGTGGTGTGCCACCGGCCGGCGTGGTTATTTTAGGTGCCGGAACAGTAGGAGAGTTTGCTGCTAAAACGGCGCTGGGCTTGGGTGCTTCTGTAAAAGTTTTTGACAACTCCGTCACACGATTGCGCCGTTTAAAAACCCTTTTGAGCAATCAAGTATATACATCCACTATTAATCCCAATGTTATTTTAGATGCTTTACAACGGGCAGATGTCGTTATAGGTGCTATCAGAGGTAAGTCCAGAACTCCCATTATTATATCCGAACCCATGATACAAATGATGCAAGAAGGATCGGTATTTATTGATGTCAGTATTGACCGTGGTGGTGTCAGCGAAACATCGGAAGTAACCACACATTCAGATCCTATAGTTGTCAAACACGGCGTGGTGCATTACGGGGTTCCTAATATCCCGGCCCGCTATGCCCGGACAGCCAGCTTGTCATTGAGCAATATTTTTCTCAATTATTTGTTGGATATCGGAGAAAAAGGAGGTATTGACGATGCAGCCCGCTTTAATCGCGGTTTACGAAACGGCATTTATATCTACAAAGGTATTTTGACCAATAAAGCGGTCAGCGAATGGTTTGGCTTAAATTATAAAGATATCAATTTGTTTTTTATATAAATTATGCGTGAGGTAATTTTTTCTAAAAAAAACAAAGATAAATGGCTGGCTTATGAAGAAAGATTACAGCAAAATAATACTATAAATCCGGAAGAGCTCACTATTATTTACTTGGATTTGACCGATGATTTGTCTTATGCTTTGACTTATTATCCCGATAGTCGTTTGACAGCTTATTTAAATGAACTGGCAGGTATGGCGCACCGAAAAATATACAAAACCAAAAAGGAAAGCGGTAGCGCTATTTTGCGGTTTTATTTAAAAGAATTTCCATTGATGTTTTACAATTACCGTAAATACTTATTATGGTCGTTTTTGGCATTTGCTTTGTTTACTTTGATAGGTATCTATTCCACTTCACAAAATACAGATTTTGCACGTTGGATAATGGGCAATGCGTATGTAGATATGACTCTGGAAAACATAGATAAAGGCGATCCTATGGCCGTTTACAAACAAGCCAATGAAGTAGATATGTTTTTAGGAATTACCATTAATAATATTAAGGTTGCTTTATTTACTTTTATGATGGGATTATTATTTGGTTTGGGAACTTTGTATTATTTAATGCGTAATGCCATAATGTTGGGGGCTTTTCAATACTTTTTTTATGAGCATGGAGTGTTTTGGGAGTCAATAAGAACCATCTGGATACACGGCACCATAGAAATATCGGTGATTATAGTTGCAGGCGCAGCGGGTTTTATCATGGCTAGCGGGATATTAATGCCCGGAACTTATCCACGTAGCTATGCTTTTAAACAAAAAGCACGTGACGGACTCAAAGTCATGATAAGCACCATTCCTTTTTTTATAATAGCGGGCTTTTTAGAAGGATTTGTTACCCGTCATACCGAAATGCCGGACTGGCTGGCAATAATGATTATACTGAGTTCACTGGCTTTAATCATTTTTTACTACGTAATCTTACCAAAAAAACTATATTTACAACAAAAACAAGTCGATTATGAAAAAAATATTTGAAATTAAACGTCAACGCAGCATAGATGAAATTGTTGAAGATGCCTTTAAGTTCTTTAAACAGCATGCCAAATCAATCATAAAACTAATCTGGGAACAAAACCGATTTATCATAGCCGGCCTGTTATTAAGCTACTTCTTTTACGTATATTATTATTTCGGTTCATTAAATAATATACTTAAATTCAATGGCCGTCAATATGAATCTACTTCAGAAATAGATATTTTTACACCCGGATTTGCTTTGGTTGCCATGTTTTTATTTATTTTTTCTATCATTTTTTTACCACGTTTTTTTTCAACCATAACGGGTTATATTAAATACTATCGGTCTGACAACCAAGATACTGATATTGATAAAGTCAAGAACTTTGTGCAGCAAAAATTTTGGGGATTAATAGGTCTGACCATAGTGCTTTTTCTTTTAATAATACTTTTGGGAGTTATTTCATTTATTATAGGCGGGCTTTTGTCTGCTGCCGGAAGCGCCGGTGCGTTTTTAATTATAGCCTTGGCATTACCGGCTTTAGCCTATGCCATCATATATTTTACAATGGTTTATTATGTGTATGTTTTTGAAGATATTGATGTTTCAACGGCTTTAAGCAAAACCAAAGATTACTTAAAACATCGATTTTGGTTTAGCTTTGGCGTAATGTTGGTAATGAGCATTATTATCGGATTGATAGGTATGGTTTTCAATGCGCCGGTCAGTATATATATTATGGTCAAAATGCTTATGCTTGCCAAAGAACCGGATACCATATCGCAATCATATTCAGGAGATTTATTTATTGCTTTATTGTCGGTTATTTCTTATGTTGCACAACTCATTTTACGTATTTTATTTATCATAGCGCTAAGTTTTTTATATTACAGTTTGAAAGAATACCATACGGGAGAGGGGTTACAAGATAAAATTGACCAAATAGGAAGTGAGTATGAAAATAGAGATAACTAAATATCTTTTTTTAATCGTTTTATTAGTGAATCAACCGCTGTTGGCTCAACCCGCAATGATTCCTGATTCAACCGGTATTGAAAAAATACAAATTCCTCAAAAAGCCATTGATACATATAAGAAACAACAGGCCTTTGACTATGTGGTTAAACCAAGTCAAGAAAATATTATTATAAAAGCCTTAAACTGGATAAAACGACAAATAAAACGACTGCTGATACGTTTTTTTACCTGGTTGGTAGGGCCCAAAAATGCAGCTCAGTGGGTCAAAATTTTTGTCAGAAGTTTACCTTATATTGCTATTGCTGTTTTTACCTATTTAATTTTCAGATTTTTAATTGGTGCCAATTTAATAATGTTAAATAAAAACATGTCATATAAAACCGGACAAGTTATCAATTTGAATGATGAACAAATCATAAAAGAATCTAATTTAGATGCATTAATAGAGGCAGCAATTCATAAAAATGATTATCGCCTGGCCGTGCGCTATTATTATTTAAAATTGCTTAAAAAACTTATTGATAATCAACTTATTGACTGGCACCCTGATAAAACCAACCATGATTATATCAATGAATTGCAAAACACGGAAATACAAGCAACATTTAAAAAACTAACCTATATTTACGATTATGTTTGGTACGGCAAATATTATCCCGAAAAATCGGATTTTAGCAATATAAAGGAACAATTCCAAAATTTTAATTTGAAATAAAATTACTATCAAATGTCAATTTGTCAGATTTAATAATTGGCAGTATATTTGCAATAAAATTAGCGAATAATTCAAAAAATTATATTGCTATGAAAAAGCAAACCAAACAAAACCAAAAAGAGACTAAAGCTAAAAAATTAGATAAAAATAATACGAATCAAACTACGGAAAATGCTAAACTTGAACAAGATACTATAAAAAATGATATGGCAAAAAAATTAACCGATTTGGAAAATAAACTCAAAGAAGAAAAAGATAAATATGTGCGTTTGTATGCCGAATTTGAAAATTACCGAAAACGTACCGCGAAAGAGAAACTCGAAATGTTTGAAACGGCTTCTGAAAATGTAATCAAAAATTTATTACCTATACTTGATGATTTTGAACGGGCTATTGCCGAATTAAAAAAGAATAAAGAGGATGAATTGGTAAAAGGAGTCGAACTAATTTATGATAAATTTAAAAAAACACTTGAAAAAGAAGGCTTAAAAAACATAGAAGTTAACAAAGGCGATCAGTTTGATCCCGAAGTGCATGAAGCCATAGCTCAAGTGCCGGTAGAGGACGAAAAAATGAAAGATAAAATTGTAGATGTTGTTGAAAAAGGTTATCAATTAGGGCCTAAAAACATTAGATTCCCTAAAGTTGTAACCGGCAGGTAATCAAACATTTAAATATTTTTAATAAGCTGTCATACTGAGTCGTAAAACTCTTATGGCAGTTTTGTTATAATAAAACAAGCAGACCAATGAAAAAAGATTATTATGAAATATTAGGCATAAGCAGAACTGCCACTGCTGCCGAAATTAAAAAAGCTTATCGAAAAAAAGCCATAGAATATCACCCCGATAAAAATCCGGGAGATAAAGCAGCAGAAGAAAAATTTAAAGAAGCGGCAGAGGCTTATGAAATATTGTCAGACCCTGACAAAAGGGCGCGTTATGATCAATTTGGACATGATGCATTTCAGGGTGCCGGCGGATTTGGTGGCGGTCATCACATGAATATGGAAGATATTTTTTCTCAATTCGGAGATATTTTCGGAGATATTTTCGGTGGCGGTTTTTCATCTCAAGGTCGTAGTTACAGTCGTCAATCCACAGTACGCAGCAGAGGAAGCGATTTACGCGTTAAACTAAAAATCACTTTGGAAGATATTATCAAAGGTGGAGAGAAAAAAATTAAAATAAAACGCAGAGTAAAAGCACCCGGCACATCTTATACAACTTGTCATCAATGTGGTGGTTCCGGCCGTATTTCACGTATTACCAATACCATTTTCGGACGGATGCAAACTACCGGGACTTGTAATGTTTGTGGTGGAACAGGGCAAATATTACAAAGCCGGGGCAATGGATCCGATGCACAAGGAATGATAACCAAAGAAGATGTTGTTAGCATCAATTTGCCTAAAGGCGTCAGAAATGGTGTTCAACTACGAGTAGGCGGTAAAGGTAATGAAGCGCCGGGCACTAACGGTATTCCGGGCGATTTGATAGTGCAACTAATAGAACAAAGCGACGATAAATTTAAACGTGAAGGTAACAACCTGCATTACGATTTATACATCAGCATGCCTGAGGCAGTTTTAGGAACCGATAAAATTATAGAAACGCCCCATGGAAAAATCAAGTTACATCTTGAACCCGGAACGCAATCAGGTAAAATATTAAGACTTAAAAACAAAGGTGTTCCCGATTTAGACGGCTATGGCACAGGTGATATGTTAATCAATGTCAATATTTGGGTTCCTAAAAAACTGGATAAAGAACAAAAAGAATTTTTTAAGAAACATTTTAACCATCCTAATTTTCAGCCCAATCCGGGCAAATCGGAAAAATCGTTTTTTGAAAAAATTCATGATATGTTTTCATAAAATTCTAATTTCAAAGAGACTGTCTTAAAAGAGTGAATCATCTGTCATTCCGAACAAAAGTGAGGAATCTCATACTTGATAATCAGTGATTTAACAATTGTTTTTTTTCCAAACTATTTAAATAAAACTCTTTTGAGACAGCCTCTTTCTTTTATTTTCAAGTCTAAATTGATAGCTATTTTGAAGTTGGTATGATCAATGAGATTTTATTATCTTTGCATTAATACATTATAAATTTATAATATGAAAAAAATATTAATTATTGAGGATGAAGCTGCTATTCGACGGGTGCTGAAAAGAATTTTGGAACAGATGGATAAAACCTACAAAATAGATGAAGCAGTTGATGGTGTGGAAGGGCTTGATAAAATTAAAAATAACGATTACGACTTGGTACTTTGTGATATCAAAATGCCCAAAAAGGATGGAATAGAGGTATTGGAAGAAAGCCAAAAAATAAAACCGGACACCACTTTTGTGATGATATCCGGACATGGCAATTTGGAAACTGCCGTAGAAACCATGCGTATGGGCGCTTTTGACTATATTGAAAAACCACCGGATTTAAACCGTTTGATGACCTCGGTAAAAAATGCTTTGGAACACAAAGCTTTGGTGGTGGAGAATAAGCAGCTGAAAAAAAAGGTCAACAAAAAATACGAAATGATTGGCCAATCTAAAAAAATGCAACAAATCAAAGAAATAATTGAAAAAGTTGCACCTACCGACGCACGTGTTCTCATCACCGGTAGTAATGGTAGCGGTAAAGAATTGGTAGCCCACTGGATACACCAAAAAAGCCAACGCAGTCGTGGCCCCATGGTTGAAGTCAATTGTGCCGCCATTCCTTCCGAGTTGATCGAAAGCGTGTTGTTTGGACATGTAAAAGGTTCGTTTACAGGCGCTTACAAAGACAAAAAAGGAAAGTTTGAGCAAGCTCACGGCGGTACGCTTTTTTTAGATGAAGTCGGTGATATGAGCTTATCGGCTCAAGCAAAAGTATTACGCGCATTACAAGAAAATAAGATTACAAGAGTAGGCAGCGACAAAGACATAAAAGTAGATGTGCGTGTAATTGCCGCTACAAATAAAAATCTTAAAAAAGAAATAGCCGAAGGCCGGTTTAGAGAAGATTTATACCATCGCTTGGCCGTCATACTGATAGAAGTGCCGTCTTTAAACGAACGTCGTGAGGATATTCCGTTATTGATAGAACATTTTTCAAAAAAAATAGCACAGGAACAAGGCATGCCGGTTAAAAAATTTAGTGATAAAGCTATCAAATTGCTACAAAATTACGATTGGACCGGCAATATTCGTGAATTAAGAAATGTAGTCGAACGTTTAATGATATTGGGTGGCGCCGAAATTAGCGAGTCCGATGTAAAAATGTTTGCCAGTAAATAATGTTCCTATGAAAATACTTGTTATTGGAGGTGGTCATATGGGACAAAGTTTTGCCCAAAGTTTTCTGCATAGTTTTATAACAGACACTTCAAATTTTGCTGTTTTGGAAAAAGATCCATCCAAATTTGAAGCATTAAAAAAAATAGGCGTTTCGCATATTTTTAATAAACCGGGAAAAGAGTTATTAGAAGCAGATCTGATAGTCTTAGCTGTTAAACCACAGGCTTTTAACAATTTGGCTTTATCTATTAAACCATTTATTAGCACAGAACAAGTATTTTTATCTATTATGGCCGGCGTGTCCATACAAACGATTAAAAATGCTCTAAATGTTGAAAAAATAATCAGAGCCATGCCTAACATTGCGGCACAAATAGGCGAGGGGATGAGTGTATTTACATCTTCGGCCGCAGTAACACGTATAGAATTGGTTACCGTTCAAAATTTACTGGAAAGTACCGGTAAAAATTTATACGTATCCAATGAGGATTTAATTGATGCCGGCACAGCTATTTCCGGTTCGGGACCTGCCTATGTTTTATATTTTATGGAATCTATTTTTAAGGCAGCCTTAGATTTGGGTTTTGCCAAGCCACAAGCTGAAATGCTAACGCACCAAACATTTAAAGGGATTATAGAATATTCTCAAAACAGTAAAGAGAATTTTAGAGAATTGATTATCAAAATCGCCTCAAAAGGCGGTACCACCGAAGCTGCCATTCAAGTTTTTGAAAATAATAAAACACAAGACATTATTATTAAAGCCGTTAAACAAGCTTATCAACGCGCTAAAGAACTCGGTCAAATAAAAAGCTAATCCAAGTTGGGCAATGTTTGTTGTAACTTTAAAACTCCGGCAAACAAATCGCCTAACTTATCAACCCTGTCCGGCACGGTTTTTATATTAAAATCAGCAGGCACAAATGATTGATTATCAACTTCTTCCCAACTAACCGGAGTAGAAACCGTAGCACCTTTTTTAGCTCTGACGGTGTAAACACTGGCCGTATTACGAGTAATAACATTTTGCATATAATCAATAACGACAAGCTTGCTGTCATGCGTTTTATTTTGTTTTTTAGGCAAGGTAAATATGTCCGGATATTTGTTTTGCATGATTTCGCCTATCTTTCTAACCCAATTCTTAACATGCGAAAATTCATATTTGGGCGCAACCGGTATATAAACATGCATACCGGATCCCCCCGATGTTTTGGCAAAAGCTTTTAAATCTAAACTGTTCAAGTATTCGTTTAATAAAGAAGTTGCTTTAAGTATCAAATTAAAATTTTCACCGATAGAAATATCCAAATCAAAAACCGCCCAAGTAGGATGGTGAATATCTGTAATTTTTGAAGCCCATGTATGAAACTCAATACAGCCTTTGGAAGCCAAATAAACGATACCGGCTTTATGCGCTACGACAGGCACCATAATGGTTTTATGTTGACTGATTTCCTCATAAGGATACGTGTCAATAAAACCCGGAACCGGTGCACTGTAATCTCGTTTGTAAAAAGATATTTTATGTATGCCTCTGGGAAAATAATGTAAAGTAACGGGACGTTTTTCAAGATAAGGCATCATGGTGCCGGCTATTTTTACATAATAATCAACCAATTCCAATTTTGTGATATGATCATCAGGCCAATATAGTTTGCCCGGATATTTAACTTCAATGTTATGGCCGTCTATGTCCAGATAAACCGGTAATCCTTCGTTTACTTCCATTTTAAACAGATTTAATGGCTTTTTCGTAACGTTGTTTAATTTCTTGCAATAACTCCAAGGTCATTTTGGTTTTAAAAATACGAATCATATCTTTGACGGTATCGTCTTTGTAAAAAATACCTTTAACCACATCAAAATTGTTATTGCTGACATTATGCTTAACATTTTCGGTGATTTGTCTAAAGGTTTCCCAAGATAAATATTGAGGAATTTCTATATAATACATATCATCGTTGCATTGATCTTTATAGATTTGATCATCTAAATTTTTGATATGGAAAAATTTGCTTATTTTAATAGATACCGGCTTATCGGTTTTAATTTTTTTATTTTTCAGCAATTCTAAACCGAAATTTTCCAAAGCCGTTTGTAAGCCCGGAATCTGTTCATAACTATTCAATCCCTTAATACGCATACCATAATAAACGGTTTTACCAACCATAATTTTGGCAAATGAAGCATTAATTTTTAAATCGGTATTTTGATTGACATAGGCCTGTGCTCTCAATATTTTTGCCCAAGAATATAATTTTGCTGTCAAAATAATTATAGAACGCGGTTTGGAAGTGAAATTGTAATCCCAACCATGAAAACCGGGAAACGGATGGTCAATATTAACCACCACTGTGCCGGAAATAATCTGATGCTTTAATAAACTGATTTGCTCTTCTTTTATGATATGCCCAACAACTTCTCTGTATTTTTCCATAATAAATAATTTTTGTCTAAAATTAAACAATTATTTCTAATAAATCAAGCAAGGGATTAAAAAAAGTTTTTATAATAATGAGACTTTTGCCCCGTATAAAACTCTAAAAAATTATGTTATTTAAAATAAAAAGGTTAAAAACTTGACAAAGCCCCCCTTGAAGTTGTATATTTGCCCGCTAATTTGTTGAACATCTTTTTATAAAGATTTCAACTTCAATTAAATACAAAATATATGAAATTATCAGAATTTGATTTTAAATTACCACCGGAACTATTAGCCGAATATCCTGCAGACTGCAGAGAAGAGTCCAGATTAATGGTGGTACACAGAGACAGCGGAAAAATAGAACACAAACTTTTTAAAGATGTCTTGGATTATTTTGACGAAGAAGATGTCATTATATTAAATAATACTAAGGTTTTTCCGGCTCGTTTATATGGTAATAAAGAAAAAACCGGTGCCAAAATAGAAGTATTTTTATTGCGCGAATTAGATCCCGCTACACGTCTTTGGGATGTTATGGTTGATCCTGCCCGTAAAATTCGTATTGGTAACAAATTGTTTTTTGATGAAGACGAATCATTAGTAGCCGAAGTGATTGACAATACCACTTCGCGTGGACGTACCTTACGCTTTTTGTATGACGGCACTTACGAAGAGTTTAGAAAAAAATTAAAAGAATTGGGACAAACACCTTTGCCAAAATATATCAAGCGTCCACCAACTGAAGAAGATAAAGAACGTTATCAAACCATTTTTGCCAAGCATGAAGGCGCCGTAGCAGCACCGACAGCCGGCTTACATTTTTCAAAACACTTATTAAAACGTTTACAAATCAAAGGTGTACACTTACCCGAAATTACCTTGCATGTCGGAATAGGCACCTTTAATCCGGTTGAAGTGGAAGACTTATCCAAACATAAAATGGACTCCGAACAATTTTTTATCGAAGATCAAGTCGCAGACATAGTTAATAATGCCAAAAAATCCAAAAAACGTATCTGCGCTGTAGGCACCACTGTTATTCGTTCTTTGGAATCTTCGGTAACAGCAGACGGTTATCTGCGACCTTTTGAAGGTTGGACCAATAAATTTATTTTTCCGCCTTATGACTTTAAAATAGCCAACGCCTTGATCACCAATTTTCACACACCAAAATCAACTTTATTGATGTTGGTAGCTGCCTTTGGCGGTTATGACTTAATTATGGATGCATATCAAGAAGCCATCAAAGAAAAATATCGTTTTTATTCTTACGGTGATTCCATGTTGATTATTTAAGAGTTTTAGTATTATTACTACATATAAAAGCAAGCCGGATAATGTTTTAATCCGGCTTTTTTTATTATCAAAATGAATATAAAAAACAGTCGGTATAAATAAGATACAACTTATTTAATAATTATTCTTTTTGACATAACAATTGACTTATTTTAAACATTTTTTTGCATCATTATAACCAAAATTCACTTTTTTATATTTATTTATATATGTAAGTTTAAAAAATAATTATTTAAAATAATGTAATAATAAGCTTAGTTTTGATTTGATTTTTTATTTTTAGTAATTAAATTCATAACAAAAATATAATACCTTAAAAATACCAGACAATCAGTTTATACTAAAAAATTAAAAAATGATATTTTGAATAATTATTTTTAAAAATTATGATTTTTATCATAATTATGTTATATTTGTAACCGAAAAACATAAAATAACTTATAACTATGGCAAAAATCGTTGTTCTAGGTGCCGGTATAGCCGGACATACCACTTCTACTTATCTGAGAAAGTGGCTAGGAAAAAAACATGAGGTGATTGTTGTATCACCAAATTCAAAATACCAATGGGTGCCTTCAAATATATGGGTAGGTGTTGGTAGAATGAAACCGGAAGAGGTTTATTTTGATCTGGAACCCAAATACAAAAAATGGGGAATTGACTTCAAACAAGCCAAAGCCACTTCCATATATCCGGAAGGTGGAAGCGGTCATGAAAAACCATTTGTAAAAATAGAATATGTTGGGCAAGGTAAAGCCGGAGAAACAGAAGAAGTGGAATATGACTTTTTGGTTAATGCCACCGGACCGCAATTAAGATTTGATAAAACCGAAGGTTTAGGACCACAAAACGGCAATACGGTATCTGTATGTTCTTTTGACCACGCTGCACATGCCTGGGCAGAACTGCAAAAATCCATTAAAAAAATGGAAGCCGGAGAAAAACAAGATATCGTTATAGGTATTGGACATCCCGGTGCCACTTGTCAAGGTGCTGCATTTGAATATGTATTAAATGTCTATCATGAAATAGACCGAAGAGGTTTATCAGATTTGGCAAATATTACTTACATTACTAACGAATATGAAGTAGGTGACTTTGCCATGGGCGGTGCTTATATTAAATACGGTGGTTACATAACACCTACCAAAGTATTTACCGAATCATTTTTTGCAGAACGTGAAATATTATGGATTAAACGTGCCGGCGTTTATAAAGTGGAGAAAGATAAGATTCACTATGAAAACTTAAAGGGCGAATATAAAGAAATTCACTATGACTTCGCTATGTTAATTCCGGCATTTAGCGGCCCCGGTATTAAAGCTTTTGACAAGCAAGGAGAAGATATTACACCTAAGTTGTTTAAACCCAACGGTTTTATGGTGGTAGATGCCGATTATACCAAAAAACCTTATGAAGAATGGAAAGCCAGTGATTGGCCCGAAGTGGTTCAAAATCCCGATTATAAAAATATATTTGCGCCGGGTATTGCTTTTGCACCACCTCATACTATTTCCAAACCGTTTACAACACCCAATGGCACTACCATAGTACCGGCACCGCCGAGAACAGGAATGCCCTCCGGTGTTATGGGTAAAATTGTTGCACAAAATATTCGAGACGTCATTAAAGGTAAAGCTACTTTGGACAAACTAAAACACAAAGCTTCTATGGCTAAAATGGGAGCCGCTTGTATTGTATCTGCCGGTTACGGCATGACCAACGGTATGGCTGCTACTATGACAGTTTTCCCTATTGTTCAAAACTGGGAAAAATACCCCGAATTCGGTCGGTCGTTAACCTATACTATGGGTGAACCCGGACTTGCAGGGCACTGGCTCAAGTGGTTTATGCACTATATGTTCTTACATAAAGCCAAAGGTTATCCATTCTGGTGGTTATTACCCGAATAGTCTTTTAACTTATTAAAAAACTTTAAAAAAATTATATATTATGGCAAGTAATAAATCTTATTTAACTAGAATTACAAGAGGATATACAGACTTCTCTTATGCACCGATTCCGACCAAATTTACCAGATTTATGCGTCGTTGCATTATTTGGCAAGCTTGGCGATGGATTGTACTCAACATCAAGATTTTAAGAATTGTGGCATTTGGTCACTCCTAATCAAATTTTAATTATGACTATAAAAGCGAGCGGAAAATTCCGCTCGCTTTTATTATACCAAATTGGTTTATATTTTGAACTAAAATAATATCATTTTGGTATTATAACCTCAAAAAAGATATAGTTTAATTGATTTTAAAAAAACTTTAAACTTTTTGGACGGTAATAAAGATACTCCTTACCATAGCTATATCAAAAGAAAGTTAAAATACTATGCTTTAGAAATGGTTAGAGATTTCTCACTGCATTTGCAATGACACCAAACATCCGGCATCTGTCATTTCGAACGTAGTTAGAAATCTAAGTCTACAATGGAACAACAGATTTCTCAGCCGTTATTCTTCTTCGAAATGACAGAAAACCATTTCATTTTTTTATTATGTAAATGTAAGATGATATTAAGGCCTTAGTCATTGAAATTTATCCGCCTATTTTCTTGACTTTAAAGCCTTTATCTTGCAATATTTGAACGACTTTATCACGAATGTTCCCTTGAATAATGATTTCACCGTTTTTAACACTACCACCAACGCCCAGTTTATTTTTAATTTCTTTTCCCAGTTTTTTTAAGGCTTGTTCACTGCCTTCAAAACCTTTAATAATGGTTACTATTTTACCGCCACGCCCTTTTTTAGAGAAATGAGCTTCCAGATGTTGACGGGTGTCTATATTATCGTTAGTGTCCGGTGCATCTTCGGGGACGTAATCCGGGAACTGCTCTTTCAAAAGCTTTTCTAATGCACTTAAATCGTTTAAGGGTTGATTTTTGTTACTCATTTTAAAATCTTGATTTGAAACGTCTAGTATTAGAATTTCGTTTAATTGTTTCCAAATTTCTAAAATTGTTAAAAATAAAATATCCTAAAATGCCACCGGTTGGAAAAAAAACAATAATTCCTTTACCTTGTAGAAAATAAATAAGAGAAGGAACAAACAAAAGTAAAATAACAAGAAAAAAAATAATTTTTTTAAACTTTATATTCTTTTTGCTTACTGTTTTATTTAAAATTACATCATCTACTGCTTGCATTATCCTCTTAACATTTTCTTTGTCTGAAGTATTACTTACTACAAATTTTCTAATTTCTCCGTAAGTTTTTTTTTGTTCTGCTAATTCAAGGGCAGTATTTAATATGTCTGTCTTATTTTTAAGCATAAAAAAACAAGGCTGTCTCAAAAGTGTTTTTTACAAACCATTTTCATATAATGTTAAAACTATAAGTTGTTGATTATCAAATATAAGATTCCTCACTATGTTCGGAATGACAGATAATTTACTCTTTTGAGACAGCCTCTTAAAATTATTTATTATTATGCATCAATATTGGCATAAATGGCATTTTTTTCGATAAACTCTCTACGAGGCGGGACTTCATCGCCCATCAACATTGAGAATACACGATCGGCTTCAGTGCCGTTGTCAATAGTGATTTGTTTAAGAATACGACTTTCGGGGTTCATCGTGGTTTCCCACAATTGTTCGGCATTCATTTCTCCCAAACCTTTATAGCGTTGTACATGCGCACCTTGTCCAAATTCAGCAAGCAGTTTATCGCGCTCTTCATCGCTCCAAGCATAAGCTTTTTTCTGTCCTTTTTTTACTTGATAGAGTGGTGGTGTGGCTATATAAACGTGACCGTTTTCGATCAATTCGCGCATATAACGGAAGAAAAAAGTCAAAATTAAGGTGGAAATATGGCTACCATCAACATCGGCATCGGTCATGATGATGACTTTGTGATAACGCAATTTTTCCAAGTTAAGGGCTTTGCTATCTTCTTCGGTACCTATGGTAACTCCCAGAGCGGTAAAAATATTTTTAATTTCTTCGTTGTCAAAAACTTTGTGCTGTAAGGCTTTTTCAACATTTAAAATTTTACCACGCAGAGGCAAAATGGCTTGAAAATTACGGTCGCGGCCTTGCTTGGCAGTACCGCCTGCCGAGTCTCCCTCAACTAAGAAAATTTCACATTTATCGGAATCGGTTTCCGAACAATCGGATAGTTTACCGGGCAATCCGGCACCACCCATAACGGTTTTACGTTGCACCATTTCACGCGCTTTTTTTGCGGCATGACGGGCTTGGGCAGCTAATATAACTTTATCGACTATTGCTTTGGCATCTTTCGGATTTTCTTCCAAGTAGTTAGTCAACATTTCGGATACAGCTTGACTTACTGGCGCACTGACTTCGCGGTTACCCAATTTTGTTTTGGTTTGCCCTTCAAACTGAGGCTCAGCAACTTTTACAGAAATAATGGCGGTCAAACCTTCTCTAAAGTCGTCACCGGAAATATCAAATTTTAATTTATCCAGCATACCTGATTTTTCGGCATATTTTTTCAAGGTGCCTGTTAAACCACGTCTAAAACCGGATAAATGGGTGCCGCCTTCATGAGTATTAATATTATTGACATAAGAGTGGATGTTTTCGGTATAAGAAGTGTTATAAATCATGGCCACTTCTACCGGAATACCGTTTTTTTCACCCTCCATACTGATAACATCACTGATAATCGGTTCACGGTGGGCATCTAAAAATTTGATAAATTCTTTAAGGCCTTCCTTACTAAAAAATTCGTCATGCACATAATCACCTTTTTCATCCTTTTGACGTCTATCGGTAATGGTAATGGTGATGCCTTTATTTAAAAAGGCCAATTCGCGCATGCGCAAAGCCAAGGTTTCATAATCAAATTCAATGGTTTGTTTAAATATTTCACTATCCGGATGAAACTTGACATAAGTGCCGGTTTCTTCGGTTTCTCCAACTACTTTAACAGGATATAAAGCCTTTCCGCGTTGGTATTCTTGTTGCCAGATTTTGCCTTCGCGATACACTTGTGCCAAAACATGATCGGATAAGGCATTTACCACCGATACACCGACACCGTGCAAACCGCCGGACACTTTATAAGAATCTTTGTCAAATTTACCGCCGGCTCCAATTTTGGTCATAACAACTTCCAAGGCGGAAACGCCTTCTTTTTTGTGCATACCAACAGGTATACCACGGCCATTATCTTTGACCGATACCGAATTGTCTTCATAGATAACGACATCAATGCGGTCACAATGACCGGCCATCGCTTCATCTATAGAGTTATCAACAACTTCATATACTAAATGATGCAGACCTCGCACTCCAATATCTCCAATATACATCGAAGGACGCATACGCACGTGTTCAATACCTTCCAAGGCTTGAATACTGTCTGCCGAATAATTTTGTGTTTGTTTTTTTTCTTCGCTCATAAATATCTTTTTTCAAGAAAATTACTATATACAAATATACGTTTTTTTTTTGATTTTTTTATAGCTTTGATGCTATTTACAGAGGCTTTGCAATTCAATTTTAAGAATCAATAAAACCTTGCAAATCAAGATATTAAATAGCATATTTGGTTTTTCCGTTTAAAATACGGTATTTTATATTTTTAGTATCTTTGTTTTTATATGAAAATACTATTACTTGGCGAATACAGCCGGTTACATAATTCATTAAAAGAAGGTTTAAAATCTTTAGGACATGAGGTCTTATTGGTAGGCACGGGGGACAATTTTAAGCAATATCCGTCCGATATAGATGTATCTTCAAAAATCAGAAAGCATTTTTTTCAAAATAAATGGTGGCAGTTGGTCTATCATTTGACCAAATACAATCATTTCCAAACTGATATTTATAATAACTTACTAAAAATTTTGCCTGAATTAAAAGGTTTTGATATAGTGCAATTGATCAATGAAGATGCTTTTGGCATAAGACCGGTTGATGAAATGGCTTTCTTTAAACAGGTTTTTAAGCAAAACCAAAAGATTTTTTTGTCAGCTTGTGGCGAGGATACGCACGTTATCAATGCTTATAAAGATGGTATTATGCGGTATTCTATTTTAGATCCTTTTCTGACCAATCCCGAATTAAAACAGGATGCCTATTATTCTTATAAATATTTAAAGCCGGACTATAAAGATCTACATCATTTTGTGATTGAAAATGTGCAAGCTATTATCCCCTCTGATCTGGATTATGCCATCCCGTATGCCGGACACCCCAAAGCGGTAGAAATGATTCCTAATCCGGTAAATATTGATAAAATTGATTACAATCCATTGAAAATCAACGATAAAATTAACATTTTTTTTGGCATCAACCGGTTTAGTTACTATAAAAAGGGCGCCCATATAGTATTACAAGCACTCAAAGAAATAGAAAAAATGTATAATGGGCGGGTAGAAATTGTTTTGGCCGAAAATCTGGCTTATAACGAATATATCAAAAAGTATGATGCCGCACACATTTTTATTGATCAGTTATATTCTTATGACCAGGGGTTTAACGCCTTGGAAGCCATGGCCAAAGGTAAATGTGTTTTGACCGGTGCAGAAAAAGAATTTGAAGCTTATTACAAATTAACCGATCCGGTGGCGATTAATGTCTTACCAGATAAAGATGATGTGGTATATAAATTATCACAACTTATTGAAAATCAAGATAAAATTATTGAAATATCACACAATGCCCGTCTCTTTATAGAGCAGTATCATGATTATAAAAATGTGGCACAACAATATATAGATACTTGGAGGGGACTTAGAAATAACAAATAAAAAAACCCGCCTGAAAACAGGCAGGTTTCGTAAAAAACTTTATTCAATAAAAATTAAGCTTGCTTAACGTTTACTGCATTCAATCCTTTTTTACCTTCTTTGAGTTCAAACTCTACTTTGTCACCTTCTTGGATGTCATCAATTAATCCTGTAACGTGTACAAAATACTCTGTGTTTGAATCGTCTTCGATAATAAAACCAAAACCTTTGGTTTCATTAAAGAACTTTACTGTTCCTGTTTTCATTATTGTAATTTAATTTATTAATACGACAAAGGTAAGCTTTTTTTAATTGAATCCTAATTTTTTTAATTTTTTTTCAAAAAATATTTAAAAGAATTGTAAATCATTAATTTAAGAAAGTGTGGTAAATATTTTATCTACGGGATTAATGGCAAAATAGTAAGGAATTTCTTTATAATCTTTGATAAAATCTTTAAGCATTATCAAACGGGCTTTTTTGCCTATGGCAATACTACCCATTTCACCAGCCAATTCTAAAGCAGCTGCCGCATTAAGAGTTGCGGCATTAATAGCTTGGGCAGGTGTTAATTTTTGTTTGATACAAGCCAATGAAACAATAAAATTCATATTAAAAGTAGGTGTTGAGCCCGGGTTAAAATCGGTGGCCAATGCTACAGCAATATTTTTTTCAATCATTGTTTTAACCGGCGCATAGGGAATATCAATAAAAAAGCTACAAGCGGGCAGGGCGGTAGCTATGGTATTTGATTGTGATAAAATATCAAAATCCCGTGAGGTCATTACTTCTAAATGATCAACCGATATGGCATTGTGATTAACAGCTACGGCCACACCGTCTATACTATTGAACTGATTGACATGCACTTTGGGTTTTAATCCATATTGCCGGCCGGCTTGTAATATCCGGTCGGTTTCAGAGGCGGTAAAATAGCCTTTTTCGCAAAACACATCGATATAATCCGCTAAATTTTCTTTGGCTATTACCGGTAGCATTTCGTTGATAATCAAGTTAATATAATCGCCTTTGCTATTTTTATAAGCAGTGGGTAGGGCATGAGCACCTAAAAAAGTAGCTTTTATGGGAATTTTACAATTTTCCTTTAATTTTTTAATGACACGCAACATTTTCAGTTCGGCTTCAAGGTCTAAACCATAGCCCGATTTTATTTCAATGGCACCTGTGCCGTAGTCTATAGTTTCTCTCAAGAGCTTTTTACTTTGATTATACAAATCTTCAAAAGGTATTTCGGCCATTTTTTTTGCCGAATTTAAGATACCGCCGCCACGTTTTGCTATTTGCTCATAAGTTAAACCATTGATTTTATCAACAAATTCATCGGCACGTGAGGCTGCAAATACCAAATGCGTATGACTGTCTGTCCAAGCAGGCATTAATATCTTTCCTTGTGCATCAATGATTTCACCGGTATAGGCCGGCAAATCAGTCATCGATCCAAAATCAACAATAATATCGTCTTTTATAATCAAATAAGCATTTTCAATAAAAGGCAAATCATCCATAGCTTGACTGCGTATGGCTTGTTTGTCAGCTCTCACTTGTAATAACTGACCAATATTTTTTATTAAAAGCTTGCTCATAAGTTTTAAAGATTCAATTGGTAAAAACGTAATATAAAATATTAGCTCCCATTTTTAGGGCTTTTTCACGAACCTTCCATGGGTCGTGGTGTATACTTTCGCTTTCCCAACCGTCTCCCAAATCCGATTCATAGGTATAAAGCAAAACCAGACGATTATTATCATCAAAAATACCAAAAGCTTGCGGACGCTTGCCATTGTGTTCATGAATTTTGGGTAAGCCTTCCGGAAGGTTAAAATAGCTATGAAAAACAGGATGATTTTTTGGTAGTTCTACCAGTTTTTTCTCGGGAAAAAGTTTAGCTATTTCACGTCTGATATATTGATTTAAACCGTAATTGTCATCAATATGTAAAAATCCCCCGTTAGTCAGATACTTTTTTAGATTTTTAATATCATTCTCATCAAAAAAAACATTGCCATGTCCGGTCATATGGATAAACGGATAATTAAAAATATCCGGCGAATCCGGTGTTACCACATCTGCATTGGCATCAATGGTAGTATGTATATTTTGATTGGAAAATTTAATTAGATTGGGAAGTGAAGTAGTAATATTGGCATACCAATCACCGCCACCTTTGTATTTTAACAGAGCTATTTTTTGCGCTCTCAACGGGGATAGAAGAACGAAAAAAACAGCTCCAAAAAGTAGCAATGTTTGTCTTTTATACATTTAAGATTTATTAGTTATTCGTCATCTTGAGTTTTTTGACTGCCACCACCTGCAACCATTTTATAGACGACCAATCCTAAAATAATAATTACTAAAAAGAAAAATGCCCCCATAAGGTTACCTAAACTCCACATACTTGAATTGTCAGATGCTAAATATAACATAGTTTTATTTTTTTGGTTAATTTATTACAAATTTACATTTTTTTATTTTAAAAACAAAAATTGGTTTTTGCCAGATAGTCTGTTAATACAAATCAGGATATTTTTCAGGTTTGGCTTCATTCATTATGTCATATACTTTTTCAAAAATATCATCAGCCGAAGGTTTAGAGAAGTAATCCCCATCATGGCCATAAGCCGGTCTGTGTTCTTTGGCAGTCAGTGTTTGCGGTTGGCTGTCCAAATATTGCCATCCGTTTTGTTCATTCAATATTTTATCCAAAATATAGGCCGATGCGCCACCGGGCACGTCTTCATCTATGACGAGTAAACGGTTGGTCTTTTGCAAGCTTTTGACGATATCATGTTCTATATCAAATGGCAAAAGTGATTGTATATCAACAACTTCCGCATCAATACCGGCTTGTTGTAATTCTTGTGCGGCTTTTTGTACCAAGCGCAAGGTAGAGCCGTATGAAACCAATGTAATATCTTTACCGGGTTTCATGATTTCAACTTTACCGACAGGCACTTTAAATTCGCCTAAATTGGCCGGCATTTTTTCTTTTAAACGATAACCGTTTAAGCTTTCTACTATCAAAGCGGGTTCATCACTTTCGAGCATGGTATTGTAAAAACCGGCGGCTTGTGTCAAATTTCTAGGCACTAAAATATTGATACCCCGTAACAGGTGCAATAAGCCGCCCATGGGTGAGCCGGAGTGCCAGATACCTTCGAGGCGGTGTCCTCGGGTGCGAATAATGGCAGGTGCTTTTTGGCGGCCAAAACTGCGGTAATGCACTGTTGCCAAATCATCACTCATAGTTTGTAAGCCATATAAAATGTAATCCAAATATTGTATTTCGGCAATGGGACGCAAACCGCGCATAGCCAAGCCAATACCTTGACCTACAATGGTAGCTTCTCTGATACCTGTGTCAGAAATACGAATTTCACCAAATTTTTCTTGCAGGCCTTCCAAACCTTGATTGACATCACCTATTTTACCGCTGTCTTCACCAAAAATCAATAATTCGGGATATTTATTAAATAATTTTTCAAAATTATCACGTAAAACAATACGGCCGTCCACCATCGGTGCATCCGGGTTATATACGGGTTTTACTTCTTTGATATTGGTAGCTTTTTTATGACCTTCGCTAAATAAATACTTACTGTATTTGGGTTGTTGAATGGCTTTATACTCTTGTATCCAAGCGGCCAAAGTTTTTTTAGACGGGATATTTTCTTTTCTTATCAATCGTAAAACTTTACGGGCAGCTTCTAATATATCGGCTCGTTTGGGCTCTTTATGTTGTGCCAAGGCATTACGGACAGGCAAAATGAAATTTTTGTTTGAACTTTCTTTTATAACCTGATCAATGATTTTTATCAATTCCAATTTTTCGGCTTTCATAGGGGCGGTATAATCAGCCCAAGCTTTTTTTCGGGCTTCTTTAACCCGTTTTTTGGCATCTTTTTCTATTTGGTCAAGGGTATCGACATCGGCAATATTATTATCCAATATCCATTCACGCATTTTCTTGATACCGTCAAAATCATCTTCCCATTGCAGTCGTTCTTTAGATTTGTATCGTTCGTGAGAACCGGAAGTAGAGTGTCCCATAGGTTGGGTGCATTCCTGTACATGAATAAGCACAGGCACATGTTCTTCGCGGGCAATTTTTTCGGCTTTTTGATAGGTTTCGATCAGAGCCGGATAGTCCCATGCTTTGACTGTAAATATTTCAAAACCATTATGTTTACCGTCACGTTGAAAGCCTTTCATGATTTCAGATATGCTTTCTTTGGTCGTTTGGTATTTGGCATGCACCGAGATACCGTATTCATCATCCCAAACTTGCATGACCAAAGGTACTTGCATAACTCCGGCAGCATTCATGGTTTCCCAAAAATGGCCTTCGGAAGTACTGGCATTGCCAATGGTACCCCAGGCTATTTCATTACCTTTATTGGTAAATTTATCTGCATTTTCGGGTAATTTTTCCAAATGTCGATATACTTTTGAGGCTTGAGCTAATCCTAATAAACGTGGCATTTGAGCCGCTGTCGATGATACATCACTACTGCTGTTTTTTTGTTGCATCAGGTTTTTCCATTCACCGTTTTCATCCAAGCTGTGGGTGGCA
>JAMOMQ010000127.1 GCA_027066995.1 Flavobacteriales bacterium | reverse complement strand
TAAATCCTGATGTTTTATTTCATCGGGATTTTTTTATTAATTATCATTAGTTGATAGGGCGAGAAGTTTATCCCGATTTTATATCGGGGAGCCCTAGTAGGCCAGCGTTTAATAAATCCTGATGTTTACTTCATCGGGATTTTTTTCTGTTTTAAACAATAGCTATCCAATAAATATATCATTGATTATTTTGTATGTAATGCTAAAAAAAAAAGAATATATACAAAATTTAGTTACAATCACAATAGAAGCAGTAAAAAACCATAAGAGGTTCTTGCGTTAAATTTAAGATTTTTGGAACGTTAAAGGCTCTGCTGTTCGAAGTGCCCGAAGGCACGTAGGGCACAAGTTCAGAGCATTTAGTGGAAAAAATCTATAAATTTAGCAAGGTTCTCTTAAGGTGTCCTTTTTTGCTACTTTTTTGGACAAGCAAAAAAGTTGAATAAAAAAATAATAGGGGTAACCAAAAAAACGAATAAAATCATAAACAATAAATGAATAACCGCATTATGCGGCAATAAATTCTTATGACAAAAATTTTAAAACTTTACTCTACAAGAGTTTTATTTGATAAGTTTTAATAAAGGTCCGCCGGTGGTTGCATTATGGCTAAGTTGTAAAGTGTCATTTATAATTTCGGCTGCATATTGTGTTCCTTCAATACTAATGACATTGGCAGCACCAACATAAGGATAAACACCCGAAACTTTAATGGGTAATTGAGATGTAGAAGGAATTACAGTGTCAATTTTTACGGTTAATTCGTCATATTTGTTAAATTCCCATATTATTTTGCCCGGCATATAAGTTTCTACATCGGAAGATTTTGAAAAATAAATCAAATTCCATGAACCTTCATAAGGCAAATCTTTATCATCAGTTTCTTTTTTGCATGAAAAAATAACAGAAACTATTATAAGAACTAAAAGAAATCGTTTAGTCATAAAATTTTAAGTTTTAAATTAAATTTATGCAAATATATGAAGAAAAAGCCTATTGTATGTTAATTAAAAATAAATTCATTTAAAAAATATGTTTTGCCCCTAAACTACTTGAATATAAAACTTTTGAATGAGCTGTCAATTCCTGTTTTTAATTGAAAAAAAATAGCTTACTTTTGTATGAATAAAATTAATGATTATGAGTGATAAAAATATAGAGGAATACCCCTCACAAATCCGTCGAGATATTGTTAGAATGGTACATGATGTGCAATCGGGACATCCGGGTGGTTCACTGGGAACAGTCGAGTTTTTTACGGCTTTATTTTTCGAATTGCTGGATATTAATCCCGAAAAATTTACAGTAAATTCTACCGGAGAAGATACTTTTATTTTATCTAACGGGCATATTACGCCTGTATATTACAGCACTTTGGCGCGTCGTGGCTATTTTGACATTAAAGAATTGGCCACCTTTAGACGTTTGGGCACTCGCCTGCAAGGTCATCCGTCGGTGCATGACGGTTTGCCCGGCATTCGTATTGCCAGCGGTTCTTTGGGTCAGGGTTTGTCGGTGGCACTTGGCGTAGCGCAAGGCAAAAAATTAAATAATGACCCGCATTTGGTTTATACCTTACACGGTGATGGCGAGCTGCAGGAAGGGCAAATTTGGGAAGCCGTGCTTTATGCCGGCGCCAAGGGTGTCGATAATTTGATAGCTACCGTAGATTACAACAATGCTCAAATTGACGGAACTGTGGATGATGTATTGAGTTTGGGTAATTTGCAGGCCAAATTTGAAGCTTTTAACTGGCAGGTGGTCAATATTAATAACGGCAATAATTTACAAGAAGTCATAGACGGTTTGAAACACGCCAAATCTCTGACAGGAAAAGGACGGCCCGTAGCCGTATTGTTACATACAAAAATGGGTTATGGAATTGATTTTATGCAAGGTGATTACCGTTGGCACGGCAAGCCGTTAAACGATGAACAATTAGCCAAAGCTTTGGCCCAATTGCCGAAAACTTTGGGAGACTATTAAACCGATTTTTTTAAAAACAACGAATTATGAAAAAATATACATATACAGATAAGAAAGATACACGTTCGGGATTTGGAGATGCCATTACACAATTGGGCAACACAAAAGAAAATGTGGTCGCATTGACTGCCGATGTTACCGGTTCGGTAAAAATGGGTGATTTTGCCAAACAACACCCCGACCGTTTTTTTAATGTCGGTATACAAGAAGCCAATATGATTGGTATGGCAGCCGGTTTTACTTTGGAAAACAAAATTCCTTTTGCTGCTACATTTGCCGAATTTATTTCGGGACGTGTTTATGATCAAATTAGACAAGTGGTAGCATATAGCGAAAAAAATGTCAAAATATGTGCCTCACATGCCGGCTTAACCGTTGGCGAAGACGGTGCCACCCATCAAGCTTTAGAAGATTTGGGAATGATGAAAATGCTTCCCGGAATGGTTGTTATCAATCCGTGTGATTATAACCAAACCAAAGCGGCAACTTTGGCAATAGCTGATTATCAAGGGCCTGTATATTTGCGTTTCGGACGACCGAAAGTGCCCAATTTTACACCCGAAAACCAAAAATTTGAAATTGGCAAAGCCGTGGTTTTAAATGAAGGCATCGATGTGAGTATATTCGCCACCGGCCATTTGGTTTGGCCTGCTATTGAAGCGGCCGAACGATTAGAAGCCGAAGGCGTCAGTGTCGATTTGATAAATATACATACCATTAAACCTTTAGACAAAACGGCAGTTTTAAATTCTGCCAAAAAAACCGGTGCTGTAGTCAGTTGCGAAGAACACAACCGTTTGGGAGGCTTGGGCGAAAGTATTGCCGGATTGTTGGCGGCCGAACACCCCACACCACAAGCTTTTGTAGCGGTCAATGATGTGTTTGGCGAGTCGGGAACCGGCGACGAACTAATGCGCAAATATGGTCTCGATGCCGATGGTATATACAAAGCAGCGAAAAAAGTTTTAACTCAAAAATAACAATTAATGCACGATTTGGTGGTCTTTGCCGTGTTGGTCTTTACCTCGTTTTTTACCCTGATTAATCCTCTGGGGACGATGCCTATTTTTATGACCATGACCAAAGACCTCGATGATAAACACCGCGAATATACCGCCAGAAAAGCTTCCATTATTGCTTTTTTGACTATTTTGTTTTTTGCCTTTACCGGCCAGTTGATGTTCCGGTTTTTCGGTATTTCGGTCGATAGTTTTCGTATAGTCGGCGGTGTTATTTTCTTTTTGATGGGAATGGATATGTTACAAGCCCGTTTGGGAAAAGTCAAAGTGCAAGAATCCGAAATCAAGACTTATGTCGATGATATTTCCATTACACCCTTGGCCATTCCCATGATTTGTGGCCCCGGTGCCATTACCAATGCCATTGTATTGATGGACGATGCTGATACCATTGAAAAAAAAATAGTTTTAATCGGGATTATTTTTATTGTTTTATTAATGACTTATCTTATATTGTTCAGCTCGTCCAAATTGATAAAATTGATGGGCGAAACGGGTAATAAAGTTATGATGCGTTTGATGGGATTGATAGTTATGGTGATTGCCGTCGAATTCTTTTTTAGCGGTTTAAAACCCATATTGATAAGTATTATTAAACAAGCATTGCACTGATGAGCGTCGATAAAAACACACGACATATTAAACAAGTCATTGCAAGTTTGCGCAAAGAGAAAAAACTCAAAAAAGGTTTGGAAAAAGCGCAGATTAAGAAATTGTGGGCTGAACTGATGAGTGATACCATTGATAAATACACATCAAATATTACCTATGATAAAGGCCATTTGTATGTATATTTGACGTCATCGGCACTAAGAGAAGAACTCAATAGAGGCAAAGCTAAAATTATCGATTTGTTAAACAGCCATTTGGGCGAACATGTGATTAAAAAAATTATTTTTAAATAAAACTTATAAATTTTAAGATTAAAACCTTGTTAAAATTCAAAGAACATATCATCAAAAAAAAGATTGAAAAGTTGCAACAAACACTTGATAACCGGTCTATGGAAATTAAACCGGTTAAAACCGTAGCCATTTTAAATAATCCGAAGTCTAATCTGACTTTTGATAATTTAAAATATTTACAAAAGGCACTGGGTTTGAGTAGCAGCCAATTTGATATTTTTACGTTTAAGGAAAAAAATGATCATTATAACGAATTGCGGGGGATTGTGGCCTCTAAAGATATATTTTCTACGTTTGGCAAAATTAAAACCCCCGAGATTTTAGAATTTCTTGATAAAAAATACGATTTGTTGATTGATTTTACCGGTCAAACCACCCTTTACGAGCAATTTTTTTCATTAACTATTAAAGCTAATTTCAGAATAGGCTATATGCACCCGGGCGAAACTTATGATTTGATGCTTAATGTGCCGCAAGGCGATATTAAAAAATTTGCAGACGAAACAGCGCGTTATCTTAAAATTATAGGCTTGTTATAAGCCAATATTAAGGCATCATTTTATACTACTAAGTATTTCAATAAAATAATTTAAATTTGTTAAAATTATATGCGAATGAAAAATATATTTTTATTTATTTTTTTAACGGTCACTTTACAAATTATATATGCCCAAGAAGATTTGATTGAAAAAAAAAGCAATAGCCAACTCAAAATACCTTTTACCCGTTTTGAATACAATGAACTGGAAAGCCAATTGCCGGACACCGTTCATACTGCCTTAAAACCTTGGCATTATTTTGAAATCAATCATCAAATAATAGAAAAAAAATACCGCTCTTTAAACCTAAATAAAAAAACCTGGTTAGGACGTAAAATTTTTGATGAGCATTTGTTTCCCATCGTTGGCCCCGATTATTGGATTACTATCGATCCGGTGGTTGATGTGCGTTTAGGAAAAGACAATTTGACAACGGATTATGTTTTTCAAAATACACGAGCCATTAGAGTAGAAGGCGCTTTGGGGCAAAAGTTTTCCTTCAGCTCTACCATTGCCGAAAATTATGCCCGATTTCCGGCTTTTTTTAATCGCTATGCTTGGAATACTTATCCGGCCATAGTCCCCGGTTACGGACTCAATAAAAGTGAAGATTTAAAATATATTGACTATCCTTATGCCGACGGTTATATTGCTTATAAACCCGGTAAATTTTTCTTTTTTGAACTGGGACACGGCAAACATTTTATTGGTGAAGGTTATCATTCGTTGCTCTTATCGGACAATGCCACCAATTATCCGTATTTTAAAGTAGAAGCTACTTTTTGGCATGTCAAATATACAACTATGTGGACAGCCTATCAAGATTTGCGACCCGAATATGAACAAGACGGTGTCTATAAAAAGAAATTTTCTGCTATACATTATATCAGTTGGAATGCCACTAAAAAATTAAATCTCGGTTTTTTTGAATCGGTTATTTGGTATAATGCCAACCGGCGTGGTTTTGATGTCAATTTTTTAAATCCGCTTATTTTCTTTAAAACCGCTGAATATGAAGCAGGTTCCAATGCTTCCAATACGGTGGTCGGATTGACAGCTCGATACAAGTTGCCTCATAAAATAGATATTTACGGACAATTTGTGTTGGACGAGATGACGGTAGATAAATTTTTTGGAGAAAAAGGCTATTGGGGTAACAAATTCGGTTACCAAATAGGCGTTAAGTATCATGATGCCTTTAAGGTGCCCAATCTTTTTATGCGTTTGGAATACAATCAAGTGCGACCTTATACTTACGCTCATGGCACCATTACCAATTATGCTCATAATTATCAAGCACTGGCGCATCCTTGGGGAGCCAATTTTAAAGAGGCTTTGTTCGAAATACAATACCGCAAAAAAAGACTTTTTGCACACAACACTTTTATTATCGGTCAAAAAGGATTTGATTATCCGAACAATCCGGTTGCTTACGGTGGCGATGTTTACCAATATATCCGGCCTGAAGATAAGTCCAATGAGGTATATTTGTTGCAAGGTAATTTGGGAAAAATCTTATTAAACCAATTTGAAGCGGGTTATATTCTAAATCCGGCTACCAATCTTAAAGTTTTTGGCGGCTTTATTTATCGCAAAACAAGTATTGATCAAGAGATAAAAACCGTTAAAAATGAAACGGACAAGTATATCTATTTTGGCATCAAAACCCATTTGTGGAATGATCATTTTGATGTATTTTAATTAAAAAAACAAAAAGAATGAAAATAGCTTTAGCTCAAATAAATGTTATCATCGGCGATTTTGAAGGAAATACAGCTAAAATTATTAATTATATCAAGCAAGCCGAACAACGGGGGGCAGATATGATTGTTTTTCCCGAATTGGCCACTACGGGTTATCCGCCTCGTGATTTTTTAGAGTTTAAAGATTTTATAGATAAAGCCGAAGAAAGCATTGAACAAATCAAAAATGTTACCCAAAATATTGCAGTGGTTATAGGAACGCCTTCCGTTAATCCGGTTATAGAAGGCAAAGATTTGTATAATTCGGTCGTGTTTTTGTATCAAGGCCAAGAGTTGTATCGCCAGCACAAGACTTTGTTACCAACTTATGATATTTTTGATGAAGCCCGGTATTTTGAGGAAGCCACGCATTGGCAAATCGTCCAATTTAAAGGTAAAAATATAGCTTTGACCGTGTGTGAAGATTTATGGAATATTGGCAATGAAAATCCGCTATATACCATCAATCCCATGGAAAAATTAATGCCGCAACAACCGGATTTAATTATCAATGTATCGGCAAGCCCGTTTGACTATACGCACGCCAAGGAGCGCATTAAAGTTTTAAGAGAAAATGTCAAACAATACGGTATTCCTTTAATATATGTCAATCATACCGGTGCACAAACAGACATTATTTTTGACGGTGGCTCATTGGCCATTGGTGCCAATCAAAAGGTTTTTAAAGAACTGACTTATTTTGTCGAAACCATGGAAATAGTTGATTTGGAACAGTTGCAATCAAATCAAACCAATGCAGAACAAGCCAAAGACAAAATACCTTTAATACACGATGCTTTGGTGTTGGGTATTAAAGATTATTTTGGTAAAATCGGTTTTAAAACCGCTGTATTAGGATTATCCGGCGGTTTGGATTCGGCCGTTACCACCGTATTGGCTACCGAAGCTTTAGGTAAAGACAATGTGCGTGTTTTATTGATGCCGTCTCAATTTTCGTCTGATCATTCCATAAAAGATGCCAAAGATTTGGCCGAAAACTTGGGAATACGTTATGATATAGTGCCTATCCAATCTGTTTTTGACAGTTATATGGAACAACTGACCCCATTGTTTGAAGGTCGTGGTTTTGATGTTACCGAAGAAAATATACAAGCGCGTATCCGTGGTAATTTATTGATGGCAATTTCCAATAAATTCGGTAATATATTGCTCAATACCAGCAACAAAAGTGAAATGTCCGTAGGTTATGGCACCCTTTACGGCGACTTGGCCGGCGGTTTATCCGTTATTGCCGATGTTTATAAAACCGAAGTTTATGACTTGGCCAAATATATCAATCGTCATAAAGAGATCATTCCGATCAATACTATTACAAAACCGCCATCTGCAGAATTGCGTCCCGGTCAAAAAGACAGTGACAGTTTACCGGATTATAATATTTTGGATAGTATTCTGTATCATTATATTGAAGGACAACAAGGGCCTAAAGAAATTATTGCCTTGGGATATGACAAAGCTTTGGTAGAGCGGATTTTAAAAATGGTCAATCGCAATGAGTTTAAACGGCACCAAACAGCGCCGGTTTTGCGTGTCAGCCCCAAAGCTTTTGGTATGGGACGCCGTATGCCGATTGTGGCTAAATATTTGGAATAAAAAATAACAAACTTATGCGTTATTTGTCACTTTTATTGGCCGGAATTATCATAGGTGTTTTGCTGACTTTGTTTTATCAAGAACAGCAAAAAAACAAAGACATCAGCCGGCAGAGTCATACACTTTTAAAACAGGTTGCATTGCTAAACAAAATGGTGACGGCAGAAGCCTATTACAATGAAGTTTACAGCTACAAGGATAGCGATAAATATTTATTCGATTTGTTACAATTTGATAAAAATGTGGTTTTGCTGGTAGATGCCAAAGCACAAATTTCTTATGATTTGAGTCAGTTGGGTATTACACTTGATTCGGTGCATAAAATTATCAAAATTAACAAAATACCCGAAGCAGAGGTAGAAATTTTTCCAAATATCCGTTATTATGATTTAAACCAAAGCACTTTAAATCAATTTACCAAAGATGATTTGAATAAAATAAATGCTGATGCCATTGAAAAAATCAAGCAACATATTGATTTATCCAAATTGCGTCTCAAAGCCAAAAAACAATTATTTGAAAATTTGCAAAATCTGTATATTTTATCTAAGGTTTACGGTTGGAAAATAGAAGATAATAACTTGATGCAAAATTTAAAATCCGATTTATTGCTGTAATCCCACCATTGCCAATAGCCAACAGCTTACAGCCAATTGTCAACCGCCACCTTCGGTGTTTCTTAGGTGTCTTAGGTGGTTAAATAAGTTAAAAGGGGTGAGTGCAGATGT
>JAMOMQ010000126.1 GCA_027066995.1 Flavobacteriales bacterium | reverse complement strand
AATCGGTGATTATTTTCCTGATATTAAAGACAAATTGCTCAACACTTTACAGTTACACAAGCAACCCCAACAGTCCGATTTATTAACAGCCGGCATATTACAAAAAATTGATGAATTCAGAATTTTTAAATTCGAATCAGCAGTTAATTTTAAACGTATTTACAAATTCTTTCCTTTATTATTGATACCCGTTTTTATTTTTTTGGTTTTAAAACTGTTGCATTATGATGCTTCACTCAAACAAAGTTATACGCGGGTGTTGACTTACCAAAAAAATTATACGCCACCTCTACCCTACCAGTATGTGATTATGGATAGTTTACAAGTCATCCAAGGCCGCACTTACGATTTGCATGTCAAAGTTAGTGGTAATACCTTGCCGCAACAATTATTTATCAATTTAGACGGTCGCCGTTCATTGTTATCTCGCACTAACGATTCTGTTTTTAGTTTTCATTTTCCGGTAGTTTCCAATCCTGTTAGTTTTAGTCTTTCCGACGGGTATTACCACTTGGGCGATTTCAATTTGCATATTATCCGGCCACCTCTTATTCTAAAAACCACTTTAAAAGTTGTTTTTCCTGCTTATTTGCACAGAAAAACTAAAATTTATCATCAAAATCTTTCATTAACCGTGCCGCAATCGAGCCGGCTTATTTGGACCTGGCAAACCCAAAATGTTGATAGTGTTAACTTGGGAATAAATCATAAATACCATTCTTATCCTGTTTCCGGCAATTTATTTCAATTTGATACCCTAGCACAACAGTCTTTTTCATATCAAATAGAACCTTCCAATAAGTATTTACCACATTACGAGCAATTCGATTTTGATGTCAAAGTCATCAAAGATGGGTTTCCCAAAATCAGTGTATTGCAAAAAAAGGATACTGTTAATAGACAAAATTACCATAAGATTACTGCTACAGATGATTATGGAATCAGTGCCTTATATCTGGTTTATACCGACAATCAATCCCGGCAAACCCAAACGAAGCGTATTTCTTTTAAAAAGGGAAGTTTTTTAGAGTTACTTTATGTTTTTCCCGGCGATTTGCACATTGCTAAAGGACATGGCTATTCTTATTATTTTAAAGTTACGGACAACGATGCACCACACGGTTACAAACCAGCCAGATCACAAGAATTTCATTATAATAGATTGACAGATAAACAATTAGAAAATATAAACTTAAAACTTCAACAACAAAACATTGCCAAATTCGACCAACTTAAAAATACAATCGATAACCAGACCAAGCAAATTAGCAAACTTGCCAATAAGATAACTTCACAAAAACAATTGGATTGGAAGACGCAAAAACAATTGGAAAATGCTTTACAACAATCTCAACAACAAGAGAATTTTTTTAAAGACAGACTACAACAGTTTAAACATTTGCTAAAAAAATTACCTGATCATTCTAAGGATAACATAAAAAAAGACTTGGAAAAGCGCTTATCCGAAATAGCCGCAATGAAAAAAAAGCAAAAGTTACTTGATGAACTGAAGGACTTGGCTCAAAAACTAAAAAAAGAGGCTTTATTAGACAAATTAAAAGATTTAAAAAACTACTCTGAACATCAAGAAAAGTCTTTAGAACGTATTTTGGAATTGACAAAGAAGTATTATTTACAGCAGAAAATACAAAAATTGGCAGCCAAACTGGATCAAATGGCGCAAAAACAAGACAGTCTGGCTAAACTTAATAATGAGTCACCCAAGTCGCAGTCGGCCTTAAACAAAGCTTTTGATTCTTTGATAAAATCTATGGACAGCATTGCCAAGGCTAACAACACTCTAAAAAAACCTATTGCAATGCCTGATACGCAAACGGACATGAAGGACATCAAACAAGATATGGAAAAGGCCGGTCAGCAATTACAGAACCAACAATCTCAATCGGCCAATCAATCACAAAAGAAGGCTGCCAGTAAAATGAAACAGCTATCCAAGGCCATGCAGAAATCTATGATGTCGGGTGGGGGAGCGCAACACGAGGAGGATATAAAAACCTTGCAAGCCATATTAAAAAGTTTATTACATTTTTCTTTTAAGGAAGAGTCTCTCTTAACCGGGCTTTATACTAACAATTCCAAGGCTTTTTTGCCCAAACATTTGGCTACACAAAACCACCTAAAAGACTATTTTAAACAAATAAACGATTCTCTTTATACCCTGGCATTACGTAATCCTAAAATAAGCCAAATGATTTTGGATGAGGCGTTTGAAATACAAAATTCCTTAGATAAATCTTTAAATCATTTATCCGAAAATCAATTATTCAAAACCCAATCCTCTGCACGTTATATATTAAAAGCAAGCAATACTTTAGCCAATTTTTTAAGTAATGCTTTGGACAATATGAAAAACGCTTCTCCTTCTATGGGCCAGGGTCAAGGTAAGAAAGGTAAGGGAAAGAGTTTTTCGTTGCCGGATATAATAAAAAAACAAGGTGAGGCTCTATCAAAAGCGGAGCAGGGCAAGAAACAGAAACAACATGGGAAAAAAAACGGAAAAGGAAAGAAAGAAAATTCCGGAAAAAACAACGATGGCCAAAGCGAAGCTGAAGCCAAACGCAGGTATGAATTATATAAAATACAACAACAAGTAAAAGATCAACTCAACCAATTAGGTGATAAATTTTCCGATCAAGCACAGAAAAAACGCATCAGTGATTTGGGTAAGCAAATGGACGAGTTACAAAAACGTATTTTAAAAGAAGGTATCACCGACTCTGTTATACAGAAAATGATCCAATTACAACATGAATTGTTAAAACTAAAACATGCTGCCTTTAAACAACATGAAGATAATAAACGTATAGGACAAACCAATTTTAAGCAATATAATGGCTTAGATTCTTTATTTTTGCATGAGAATTTTAAATTATTACAAGAGAAAGATTTACTAAAACGTAATCAAATACCTGTAAATCAATTGATTAGAGATAAAATACTTAAATATTTAAACTGATATTTATGATAAACCTATATACTGAGACGAATTTTTGCCATGAATTTGAATTAAAATTCATAAATTGGATTAAAAAATGTATCAATGATAAAGAATTTACTTTTGATGAAATCAATTATATTTTTGTTGACGATATTTATTTACATAAAATGAATATGGAATATTTACAGCATGATACCTATACCGATATCATCACTTTTGATTATTCCGTTGGTAAAACATTATCCGCAGACATTTATATTTCGGTTGATCGAATCCAAGAAAATTCTGAAAAGTATAAAACAGATTTTTATAATGAATTAGCACGTGTTATGATTCATGGTATTTTACATCTTATGAAATTCAAGGACAAGTCTGATGTTGAAAAAATAGAAATGAGGCGACAAGAGGACTTGTGTTTACATCAGTTAAAATTATAATTGTTCCACGTGGAACATTATTTTATTTTTTTATCACCTATCCAAATTTTTTTGTTGATGCTGATTATTCCAATCTCTTTATTGCTTTATTTTGACTTTAAATTTCTGTTTATGACTAATAAATCTTTATTATCTTTGCAATCCATTTAATTTTTCACATATGAAATACCCTATAAAATATGATGTTGTTGTTGTTGGCGCGGGTCACGCTGGCTCCGAAGCTGCCGCTGCTGCTGCCAATATGGGTGCAAAAACTTTGTTAATTACATTAGATTTGTTTAAAATTGCGCAAATGAGTTGTAATCCTGCTATGGGTGGCATAGCAAAGGGACAAATCGTTCGTGAGATTGATGCTATGGGTGGTTATAGTGGTATTGTTTCAGACAAGTCGGCTATTCAGTTTCGCATGTTAAATAAATCAAAAGGGCCTGCCATGTGGAGTCCTAGAACACAAAACGACCGTATTTTATTTACTAATACATGGCGACAAATGTTAGAGCAAACGCCTAATTTGGATTTGATGGCTGATATGGTAACCGGATTGATTGTTTCACGTGGAACATTGCAAGGGGTAAAAACACAACTCGGAACGGAAATATATGCTAATGCTGTTGTTTTAACGAACGGCACTTTTTTAAATGGTAAAATTTTCATCGGAAAAAAAGTGTTTGGTGGTGGTCGAATAGGGGAGAAGGCGGCTTTTGGATTGACAGAAAATTTGGTAGAATTGGGTTTTGAAGCCGGTAGAATGAAAACAGGAACGCCGCCTAGGATAGATGGTCGTAGTCTTGATTTTTCCAAAATGACCGAACAAGCCGGAGATGATAATCCGTCCAAGTTTTCTTTTTCCGATCAAACCAAGGCTTTGACCAAACAACGCTCTTGTTATATAACTTACACCAATCCCGAAGTGCATGATAATTTAAGAATAGGTTTTAAAGAATCACCACTTTTTACCGGAGAAATTGATGGTGTTGGTCCGCGTTATTGTCCGTCTATCGAAGATAAAATAGTGCGTTTTTCGTCCAAAGACCGACATCAGCTATTTGTAGAGCCCGAAGGTTGGAATACCTATGAAATGTATATTAATGGTTTTTCAAGTTCGTTGAGCGAACAAGTGCAATACGAATCTTTGCGTAAAGTCCCCGGATTTGAAAATGCCCGCTTTATGCAGTTTGCCTATGCTATAGAATATGATTATTTTCCTCCGACCCAGCTTAAACATACCTTGGAAACCAAATTGGTAGATAACTTATATTTTGCAGGACAAATTAACGGGACAACAGGTTACGAAGAAGCAGCAGCACAAGGCTTGATGGCCGGTATTAATGCCGTGCTCAAATTGAGAGACAGGGATCCTTTGATTTTAAAACGGGATCAAGCCTATATAGGAGTCTTAATCGACGACTTGATTACCAAAGGTGTAGATGAGCCTTACAGGATGTTTACCAGCAGAGCCGAATATCGCACCTTGTTAAGACAAGATAATGCCGATATTCGTTTAACCCCCATTTCTCATGCTGTAGGTTTGGCCGGTGACGACCGATTGAGAAGAGTAGAAGAGAAGCTTAAAAAAACCGATATGTTGCTCGATTTCTTTAAAAAGGAAAGTGTTAAACCGGAACAAGTCAATCCTATTTTGGAATCAAAAAATACTTCACCGGTCAAACAACAAATGAAATTGTATAAAATAGCTTCAAGACCCCAACTTACTTTTAACGATTTAATGCAATTACCGGCTGTTGAAAATTTTGTAGCTACACATCATATTGATGATGCCGTAAAAGAACAAGCCGAAATTCATTTAAAATATGCAGGATACATTGAAAAGGAAAAACTCAATGCAGATAAACTTAACCGGCTGGAAAATATTCCTATTCCTGACGATTTTGATTTTAGTAAAATCTTATCAATATCTTATGAAGGGAGAGAAAAGTTGATGAAAATCAGACCCAAAACCATTGCTCAAGCCAGTCGTATCAGTGGCGTTTCACCTAGTGATATATCCGTGCTTTTGGTTTATATGGGACGTTGATAATACAATTTGTTGTTTTGTTATTAAACAACTTTATTAAAAAAAATAACCGAATGGCAATCACAAAAAATATTTAATTTTAAACGTAGCTTTCATACTAATTCGGCTATAAAAAAATATTATAATCATGATATATTTAATATTATTTTCGATTGTTATCATTGGTGGTTTGATTGCTTTGCGTATCAAAAATACCGATGCTGATATTATCAAACTATTGCTGAGTTTCAGCGGGGCTTATTTGTTGTCCATCATTGTTTTTCATTTATTGCCCGGCGTGTATGCCAAGTTGCCCGGAAAAACAGCCGGTTTACTTATTATGTTGGGTATTATATTTCAATTGGTATTGGAGTTGTTTTCGTATGGTGCCGAGCACGGACACAAACACCGGATAGAAAAACAAGCTTTTTGGTTGGCTTTTTTGAGTTTGAGTATTCATGCCTTTTTAGAGGGTTTACCCATTAATGAAGGTCATCACTTGCACCATTCCTATTTTTATGGTATTTTGATACATAAATTACCCATTGCCATTGTTTTAACAACTTTAATGATTCAGTCCGGTATGAAACGCAGTTCGGTATTTTTATACCTAATTTTGTTTGCTTCTATGAGTCCGTTGGCTGCTTTTGTTGGCGCGTATTTTGATTTTATGACCGTTTACGGTAAGTATATCAATGCCTTTGTTATTGGTATTTTGGCACATATCGGGACCACTATTTTATTTGAAAACGAGCATTCGCACCATTTCAACATCCGCAAATTTCTATTGATATTTTTAGCCATGTTTTTTGCTTATTTGACTTAAATAATTGTGCAGCAAGATGTTATAAATAATATTACCTTATCTTTAGGTTCCAATTTAGGCGACCGGATTGACTATTTACAACAAGCAGTTGATTATCTTAATTTGTTTGTAGGTCCGGTGACCACCATTTCAAAAGTTTACGAGACACCGGCATTGGGTTTTAAAGGCAATATTTTTTTAAATATTGTATTGCAACTAAAAACCGATAAGAATCCCACAGAAATTTTAAAAATAACCCAAAGCATAGAACGCTTGTTAGGGCGCACACAAAAATCTCAGAACGGAAATTATAGCGATAGAACCATAGATATTGATATTTTATACATTGACAATTTGGAGATAGATAGCCCTTTATTGCATATTCCGCATCAGCATTTGCACCAACGCAATTTTGTTTTATATCCTTTGGTGGACATCTTACCCGATTTTTTTCATCCTGTTTTACAAAAATCTCATAAAGAATTACTAACTTTAACACCTGATAAAAACCAACCTATTGAAACAAATAAAATATTGAAAATCAATAATATACCATATAATTTCATTGCTATTGAAGGTAATATAGGGGCAGGAAAAACTACTTTTGCCAAACAATTTGCCAAAGATGTCAATGCCAAATTGGTTTTAGAACGTTTTGAAGAAAATCCGTTTCTGCCCAAGTTTTATAAAGACCCGAAGCGTTATGCTTTTCCTCTCGAAATGTCTTTTTTGGCCGACCGTTACCAACAATTAACCGACGATTTGTCGCAATACGATTTGTTCAAAACATCAGTCATTTCCGATTATTATGTTTTTAAATCTTTGATATTTTCCAAGGTAACGCTTTCCGACGAGGAATATGCCTTGTATCGCAAGATTTTTAATTTTATGTATAAAGATTTGGTCAAGCCGGATTTGTATATCTATCTCTATCAAAATGTGGATCGTTTGCTTAAAAATATCAAAAAACGCGGCCGTTCTTATGAGCAGTCCATCACGGGCGACTATTTGGAGCAAATTCATGAGGGGTATATGAACTTTATCAAAACACAAAAGGACTTGAATATCTTGATTTTGGATATCAGTGACATTGACTTTGTGCAAAACCCCGAATATTATTATAAAATGGTGCACCGGATTTTATCACATGCCCAACAAGAACATGAAGGACATTTGGTGATTCAAAAAATGTAATAACTAACTTTATTAATGGTTGCTTCGCAACCGATTTATTCCGACGCAGATACCGCAGATAACGCGGATTGTCGCGGTTTTTTTCTTTTTCGCAATGCAAAAAATATCTGCGTCTAAAAAAATATTCCTGCGTCAAAAAACATCTAAAAATATTTCCGTAATAAAATTAGGTATTAATTCATAAAAGGAATGATTTTTGCCATTTAAACAAAAAATTGTATTTTTGAATAAATCCAAAAAAATTCTATTATGAGCGAAGAATTAGATTTTATATATCAAGAAGCCGAAGAGCACATGCAAAAAAGTATTGCCCACTTGGAACACGAATTGAAAAGTATACGGGCGGGTAAAGCATCGCCCCAAATGTTGGCTACGGTAGTCGTTGATTATTACGGTTCGCCGACGCCATTGTCGCAAGTGGCCAATGTATCGGCACGTGATGCCCAAACTTTAACCGTTCAGCCTTGGGAAAAAAGTATGCTGTCGGCTATTGAACGTGCTATTATCAATGCCAATTTGGGATTTGCTCCGAGCAATAACGGTGAAGTGGTGATTATCAATATACCACCGCTAACCGAAGAGCGTCGTAAAGAATTGGTCAAGCAAGCCAAAGAAGAAGCCGAGGTGGCCAAGGTAAGCATTCGTAATATTCGCAAAGAAGCCAATAACGATATTAAAAAACTGGAAAAAAACAAGGAAATTTCAGAAGACGAATCCAAGTCGGCACATGATAAGATTCAAAAATTGACCGATAAATATATAGAAGAGGTCGAAAAACATTTAGAGAAAAAAGAAAAAGATATAATGACTGTATAACCAATACAATTAAATTAAAATTATGGCTAAAAAAGACACAGATAAAAAATTGCAGGCGGAAAAAGATGCCAAACTAAAAGCTTTAAAACTGACATTAGACAAACTGGATAAAACCTACGGTAAAGGCACTGTGATGAAAATGGGAGATGCACCGGTAGAAGAAGTTGATGTCATTCCGAGCGGCTCATTAGGTTTGGATATGGCATTGGGTGTGGGAGGCTATCCGCGTGGCCGCGTGATTGAAATTTACGGGCCCGAATCATCCGGTAAAACCACCTTGGCCTTACATGCTATAGCCGAAGCTCAAAAAAAAGGCGGCATTGCCGCTTTTGTTGATGCCGAACATGCCTTTGATCGGTATTATGCTCAAAGCTTGGGCGTAGATGTAGAAAATTTGATTATTTCACAACCCGACTATGGTGAACAAGCCTTGGAAAT
>JAMOMQ010000125.1 GCA_027066995.1 Flavobacteriales bacterium | reverse complement strand
ACCGCCTACAATTAAAACATGTCCAAAATTGTTTTTGTATGAAAATTTAGAGCCTTGATGTAGTAAGTTTAAAATTTGATTGGTTAATAAAAAATAGTTGGTAGGCATTTCATCTATTATATTTTGTTCTAAACCAATATCAATTATTTCGAAGTCAGGCACATAAACCGCATTTTCAGGAAAGAAAAAACTGATTTTCGGAAATTGAAAACTAAAAGTCAAATCGGCCTGTATTATAGCATCGCCGGGGGCATTTGATTTATCGGCATATAAACCCGAAGGAATATCAATACTATAGACACGGGCAGTTTGCCGGTTGATATATTTTATAGCTTCCATTGCAATACCGCTTACCGGTCTTGACAAACCCGTGCCGAAAATACCATCGATAATAGTGTCTTCATTGCTGATAACCGGCGGATTAGCAGGATTGAATTTTTCCAAAATAAAATTGAAATGTTTCAGCTTTTCGGCATTCAATTTAAAATCAGGCGAAGCATTAGGACTAAAAGGCACAACATGACATTTTACTTTATAATCATTCAGATATAGCAAACGTGCTAAAACCAAAGCATCACCGCCATTGTTGCCCTTACCACAAAAAATATGGTTAATTTTTTCTTTGTCAAGTCTTGGAATTATATGTTGATATAAAGCCGTAGCCGCCCGTTCCATCAATTCGTCAGAACGAATTTTTTGTTTTATAATGGTTTGATTGTCAATTTCTTTAATCTGTTTTGCGGTAAATAATTTTTGAAACATAGGTATAGCTTAAAAACTTATATTATTTTTGCTAAAAATACGAATAAATGAGTCAAAAGCCAAGAATAGTTTTTATGGGCACACCGGAATTTGCGGTGGCAACTTTAAAAAAGTTAGTTGAAAATGATTATCCTGTTGTCGGGGTTGTTACAGCCGTTGATAAACCTGCCGGCAGGGGAAAAAAATTGCGAGAAAGTGCCGTAAAAAAATATGCTCAATCGGTGGGTATTCCGGTTTTACAGCCTACTAATTTAAAATCCGAATCTTTTAACAAAGAATTGCAAGCTCTACAACCGGACTTGCAAATAGTGGTGGCTTTTAGAATGTTACCCGAAATAGTCTGGCGTCTGCCCAAACTCGGCACTTTTAATTTGCATGCTTCTCTCCTGCCCGATTATCGTGGGGCCGCCCCTATTAATTGGGCCATTATCAATGGCGAAAAAGAAACCGGCGTCACAACTTTTTTTATCGATGACAAAATAGATACAGGCGCCATAATCCTGCAAGAAAAAGTGCCTGTTGAGCCGGAAGACAATGCTTCTACACTGTACGATAAATTGATGGCTAAAGGAAGTGATTTGGTTTTAAAAACCGTCGATTTGATAGAAAAAGGAAATCTTAAGACCCAACCGCAACCTAAAACAGATTTAGTAAAAAAAGCCCCCAAACTAAATAAAGACAATACCCGCATTGATTGGTCAAAATCAGCCGAAAGTATTCATAATTTGATTCGCGGGCTTGCTTTTTATCCCGGGGCATGGTCACAAATTTGCATGCAAGATAAAGAACCACAAAAAATAATAATTTATAAAAGTGATTTTGTTCATGACAAGCACCAACATCCAACCGGAAAGGTTTTTGCCGACAAAAAAATGATGAAAATAGCTGTGCCGGATGGGTATATCTATCCGCAAATTGTCAAATTGCAAGGCAAAAAACAAATGGATATTCAATCGTTTTTAAACGGTATTCGTGATAAAAATAAATTACAAATGCAGGTTTAATT
>JAMOMQ010000124.1 GCA_027066995.1 Flavobacteriales bacterium | reverse complement strand
TTTTGGACAAGCAAAAAAGTTAAAGAAAAAAATTGGATATATGTTATTGATAATTTAACAAATCAAGGAGGCCGCGTGTCGCGACGCCGAGAGGGATGTATCGAAGCCACTGGTCAATTTTATACATTTCAACTTTACGTCGGAGCACGCAATGACCTATTGTCGTGTCATTTCGATGCGAACCTAAGAGCGAGAAATCTTTTGCTATATATATTTTTTTCTCAAAAGATTCCTCACTGCGTTCGGAATGACAGATGAAAACCAAAGCGATGCAAAGCAAACAACTAACAAGAAATTTAGAAAAAACCTCGTCAGCCTTTATTTTTTATCTCTTTTGTATCAAGACAGAAGAGGAAGTATTTGAAAAATTCTATTATAGAGTTGTTGAAATCAAAAATAAAAGTCTGTTTATATTAGCAAGTTGCTTATATAATCAAAATCCGGAACTTTTAGAACTTGATAATATGAGATGTCAAATTATTAGGATTTTTTAAACTTAACTTCCCGCAATTTTACTTCTTCCGGATTTTTCCATTTGATATTACAACCGATACTGGGTTTTTGCTCGTTATCAGGAATCATTTTACCTGCGAGAAGCCAATCCAATGCTTTGCGTAAATCTTTTCCGGTAAGGGGTTCGTTGTTTTTGGGGGTGCTTTCGTCCAATCTGCCACGGTAAACCAAAAGGTCATTGGCATCAAAAACATAAAAATCAGGAGTGCAAGCTGCTTGATAAGCCTTTGCGGTATCTTGACTTTCGTCATATAAATAAGGAAAGCGATAACCTACTTCTTTGGCATGTTTGGTCATTAGACCCGGCGCATCTTGCGGGTAATTTTTGACGTCGTTGGCGCTAATTCCGGCAAAACCAATACCTTTTTCTTTATATTCGTTGGCTATTTTGACTATTTCGCTATTGACGTGTAAAACATAGGGACAGTGGTTGCAAATAAACATAATAACAGTGCCTTTGTCGCCTTTTATATCTTTGTATGTCAAATATTTACCGCTTATGGTATCTAATAGTTTGAAATCGGGAGCAGGTGTTCCCAAAGGGAGCATATTTGAAGGTGTGGCTGCCATATTTTTTATTTTTTACGGCTAAAATAAGATATATTCGGATAGCAGTCAAAAAAAATCAATATTTTTGCTTTGTTAAATAAACACAATATATTATCCGGCTTTAAACAAAATACTATTTATGGGAAAACATTCGTCCAAAAAATCGGCGCAAATTATTTCGTCAGCTTTACAACAAGCAGGTATTAATCAAGTAGTGATTTCGCCGGGTTCCCGTAATGCCCCTTTAATTATCGAATTAACCAACCGGCCGGCTTTTTCCAATTATAGTGTAATCGATGAACGCGTTGCCGGTTTTTTTGCCTTGGGTATGGCGCAGCAGATTAAGAAACCGGTGGTTTTGGTTTGCACATCTGGGTCTGCTTTACTCAATTATTATCCGGCTGTTGCCGAAGCTTTTTATAGTAAAATTCCTTTGGTGGTTATCAGTGCCGACCGTCCGCAAAAATGGGTAGATCAAGGAGAAGGGCAGACCATACGCCAGCACGAGGTGTTTAAAAATCATAGTTGGTATAATACCACTTTGTCAGAAAATGAGGATGAAAAAGCGATTCATGAAAATATTTCTGCTGTGAATCTGGCTTTGCAAACGGCTATTGAAAAACAAGGTCCCGTGCATATCAATGTGCCTTTTGACGAACCTTTATACGAGTTGGTTGACACCGAAGATATCAGTGTGCCTTCAATACAACCGGATACCGAACCTCAAATATATGAGGAAACTTTTTTAGATACTTTTGCCCGGCAATGGAACCAATCACGGCGTAAAATGATACTGGTGGGACAACATGCACCTTCGGAGTTTTTACAACTGCAATTGGAGAAATTTATTCAAGATCCATCGGTTATTGTTTTGCACGAAAATATTTCCAATGTGCATCATGTTGATTTTATCGGGCAGATAGACCAAGCTATTTTTTCTTTATCTGATGATCAATTGGCAGAATTAGCGCCCGAAATATTAATAACAGTTGGCCGGAATATTGTTTCTAAAAAGGTCAAGCAGTTTTTACGAAAATATAAGCCAAAGGCGCATTGGCATGTAGAACAAACGAGTTTACCACCGGATACTTTTAAAGCCTTAACACAGCATTTTGACACCACTCCGGAAATGTTTTTTAGCCAGTTTTTGTTTTTAGCGCAAGCAAATCAGTCGTCGGATTTTCAAAAAAAATGGCATACTATAAAACAACGACATGCACAAAATCATCAAAAATTTATAGCCAATGCACCTTATTCCGATTTAAAGGTTTTTGATACGATTATTCGTGCCATTCCCGATGATTATATGATTCATTGGGGCAATAGTTCTACCATTCGTTATGCCCAATTGTTTGACTATAAGCCCGCACAAGTTCATTTTGGCAATCGTGGTACGAGCGGTATTGACGGCAGTACGTCAACCGCCATTGGTGCAGCTTTTGCCGGTCAATTGCCGGCTTTAATGATTAGCGGCGATATCTCTTTCTTATATGATAGTAATGCTTTATGGAATAAATACATTCCCAATAATTTCAAATTGATTGTAATCAATAATGGCGGTGGCGATATTTTTAATTTTATTCCGGGGCCGTCTCGCACTCAAGCTTTAAATGAGTTTTTTGTGACCAAACATAACTTAAATACCCAAAAGCAAGCCGAAATGTTTGGTTTTAAGTATTATCAAGTGCAAAATTTGGCAGATTTAGAAGCATATTTACCCAACTTTTTTAGTCAGAATAACCAACCGCAATTATTAGAAATTGTTACCCGTGAGGTAGATAATGCCGGTGTTTTAAAAGCATATTTTAAGACGATATTTTCCGTTTGATTTTTATTTTAAAATAAGCAAAAATCAAGGTCATAATAGGGCTCAGCCAGTTAAACATGGCATAAACCAAATAGTTTTCGGTGGCTACGCCCAAGACTTTGGCATTGTAAGCACCACCGGTATTCCACGGTACCAATACAGATGTGACCGTGCCACTGTCTTCCAGTGTCCGGCTGAGGTTTTCGGGGGCCAGACCGGCATCGTCATAAGCTTGTTTATACATTTTTCCGGGAACAACAATGGCTAAATATTGGTCGGATGCCGTGGCATTAAAAGCAATACAAGTCAAATCGGTACTGGCAAATAGTCCAAAGGTGCCTTTAAAGGCATTGAGTAAGGTTTCGCTTATTCTTTTCAATGCACCAATGGCTTCCATAATGCCACCGAAAAACATAGCGCTGATAATCAGCCATATAGTGCTGAGCATGCCCCGCATACCACCGGAGGAGAACAATTCGTTTAAAACCGGATTGCTGGTTTCTATATTGATATCCCAAACAATAGCTTTCATAATGGTTTGATACGCCCCGGTATAATAATTTCCGGCATTGCCGATAAGTTGTGTCAACAAATCTTTTTGAAAAATTAAAGCGGCCAATCCACCCAGCAAAACCCCAATTAACAGGGCTACCAAAGGCGGAGTTTTTTTAATGATTAAAAAGATAACTATGCCAGGCACCAACAACAATACCGGACTGATAAAAAAGGATGTTTTAATATCTATCAACAAACTGGAAGTATCTTGTATTTCATTCTCCGAATGGGTAAAACCTAAAATGGAAAAAAACAAAAAGGTAATAAAAATAGTAGGGAAGGTGGTATACATCATATAACGTACATGACGGTATAAATCTACTCCGGCTATGGCAGAAGCCAAGTTGGTTGTGTCCGACAGAGGAGACATTTTATCGCCAAAATAGGCGCCGGAAATAACCGCTCCGGCAACCATTTCGGGTGGAAAACCTAAGGCCTTGCCTATGCCGATTAGTGCAATCCCAACAGTAGCAGTTGTGCTCCAAGAGCTTCCTATTATCAATGATACCAGTGCAGTAATAATTAAGGTGGATGCTAAAAAAACGGTGGGATTTAACAGTTTGAGTCCGTAATAAACCATTGTGGGGATAATGCCGCTGATGAGCCAAGTGCCGGTTAATGCGCCTACAAACAACAAAATCAATATGGCGCCACTGGTTGATTCTATATTTTTAGACACCTTGTCTAACATTTCTTGATAAGTAAACCCGTATTTAAAACCGATTACGGCTGCTACGGCACCTGACAGAAGTAAAGCAAACTGGTTGGGCCCCGATGTAGCTTCGTCACCAAAAACCACCAGTACGTTAAAACTAAGGATTATTATGAGAAAAAGAATGGGAAGTAAGGCTTCGAAAAGGCTTATTTTGATAGAATTATTGGTTGCAGTCATAAAATGAAATTACAATGGACAACAAATATAACATTTTTAAAATATATTCTATAAGTCTATTTCCATGCCGTCATAACCTAAAAGCACATTGTCAGGAAGGGCAGGTGCAATTTCATTATAAAAACCCATGTGATGACTGATATGAATTAAAATGGCTTTTTTGGGTTGCAGTTTTTCAATTATAGTCAAACTTTCCTCTAGGTTTAGATGCATTTTATGTTCTTTATGATGTAAGGCATTTATGATTAGAACATCTAAGTTTTGTAATGCTGTCATGGTCTCTTCCGGTATGTATTTAACATCAGTCAGATAAGCGGCTTTATCAAATTTATAACCCAAAATTGGTAGCATGCCGTGTTGCACTGCCAAGGCAGTGATGGTTTTACCTCCTATCTGTATGGTTTGTCCCGGCTCAATATTGTTAACAGCTACTTTTGGAGCCCCGGGATAACGGTTTTCTTTGGCAAAAATATAATCGTAACGTTTTTTTAAGTTGTCTATTACACGTGGCAGCGCATAAATAGGAACGGGTTTTTTGCCTCTGAAATATAAGGGTCGAATATCGTCCAATCCTGCGGTATGGTCTGCATGTTCATGGGTAAACAATATGCCGTCAATTTTATTGACCTCTGCCAGAAGCATTTGCGTTCTAAAATCGGGGCCGCAATCAATGACCACTTTATGGTCATCCCATGATAACATGGCAGAGGTGCGTAAACGTTGGTCTTTAGGATTAGAAGAATGACACACTTTACATTTACAACCGATTACCGGAACACCTTGCGAGGTTCCGGTTCCTAATAGTCTTATTTTCATTAATTTTTTTTGCAAAATTAATGATTTTATTGCTTTTTACAGTTTGTAATAATATGCGTTTTTTTTATCTTGATAATTAAATATTTAAGCCAATAGATGTAGCTAATATTTTAAGAAAATAGACCGATTTATATTTGTCCCGGTTTTAATTCGTAAACATATTTACTTATATTTGCAATAAACCCAATTAATAAAACGGCACGTGCAAAAAAAAGACATGTTTTTATTAGGTACCATGTTATTGCTATTGTTATTGATAGTAATGAGCGAGAGCCGGCAGCGAAAAATTAATTGGTATCCTTCCTTTTCGGTGCATCATAAAATACCTTACGGTTCTTATATAGCTTATACAGAAGCCCGGAAAATTTTTGGAGATAATTTTAAGCCGGTTCGTGTGTCACCTTATCTGTTTTTTAATAAACATCCCGAAGCCAAAGGCACTTATGTAATTTATAATTCGCATATTAATTTGGGTAAAACCGCTTTAAATACCTTGCTTAATTGGGTTAAAGATGGTAACAATCTTATAATGAGCAGTGAAAATTTTGAGCAACCGCTTTTAGATTCTTTACATCTTAAAGAAAAATTTTATATTGAAAAAACTCTGGATAACCGGTTGGTTTTTAATTTGGTAAATCCTGTTTTAAAATCTCGCGATTCAATTATTTTTGACAAAAAATCGATTGGAACCGTTTTACTTCCGAAAGACAGTTTGCCGGTTTCAGGCATTAAATTATTAGGACAATTTATGTCAAAAGGCAAGCCAAAAGCCAATTTTATACAAGTGTCTTACGGACAAGGTCAAATTTTATTACATACTATGCCTTATGTTTTTACCAATTATTTTATATTAAAAAATAACAATATTGATTATTACAATGGAGTTTTGTCTTATATCAATCTAAAAAAGCCGGTATATTGGGATGTACAAGTGCAAAATGGGGCAAGTAGCAAAGGTGTTTTTCAGTATATTATTCAAAATCCCGGATTTTTATGGGCTTACAGATTGTTGTTCATAGGTTTGTTGGTTTATATTATTTTTGAAGGTAAACGTAAGCAGCGCGCTATTCCGGTAGTTGTGCCGCCCAAAAATGAAACTTTATCATTTACCAAAACCATAGGTGATATGTATATTGAAAATAAGGAACACCGGCAAATAGCATTGATGCATATCAAACATTTTATGGATTATGTGCGTACGCAATTACATATTGATACCAGGGCAACTTTACCGGAATTGACAAGCAAAATCGCGCAAAAAACCAAAACCGATAAAAACCAAGTCATAAATTTGTTTGAATTGATTGAGTATATCAATAACAGCACTAAAATATCAATGCAAACCGTAATGGATTTGAATAAAAAAATTAACGAAATAAAAGGTATAAAATAATACTATCATGGCATATCAAAACAGAATAGAATTGGAAACTTTAAAAACAGCTGTAGATCAGATTAAAACCGAGTTGGGTAAGGTCATTATAGGTCAGCAGGATTTTATCAATTTATTATTAACCGCTTTACTGGCCGACGGACATGTCCTTATAGAAGGTGTTCCCGGTATAGCCAAAACGCTCACAGCTAAACTTTTGGCCAAAACGCTTAAAACCGGTTTTAGCCGCATACAATTTACGCCGGATTTGATGCCGTCGGATATATTGGGAACCTCTATTTTTAATATCAAAACTCAAGAATTCGAATTTCATAAAGGACCGGTTTTTAGCAATTTTGTATTGATTGACGAAATCAACCGCTCACCGGCCAAAACACAAGCTGCCCTGTTTGAAGTAATGGAAGAACAACAAATTACCATTGACGGTAACACTTATGATTTAAAGCAGCCTTTTTTTGTGTTGGCTACACAAAATCCGATAGAGCAGGAGGGAACTTATGCTTTGCCCGAAGCACAGTTAGACCGGTTTATATTTAAAATAAAAGTGGGCTATCCCAATGCCGATGAAGAAGTTCAAATTTTAAAATCGCATCACCAACGGCAAGGCCAAAAGCCTGAAACCGAAGTGCAACCGGTTATGACAGAAACCGATTTACTAAAATACCGGAATTTGGTACAACAAATCATAGTAGATGATAAAATATTGGCATACATTACCGAGATTGTTCAAAAAACACGTAATCATTCCCATTTATTTTTGGGGGCGTCGCCCAGAGCATCTTTGGCAACTATGAATACCGCCAAAGCTTTTGCTGCTATCAACGGTCGTGATTTTGTCATTCCCGATGATGTTAAAACGGTTTTGCCTCATGTCATGCGCCACCGTATTATTTTAAATCCCGAACAAGAGATGGAAGGTTTCAATGAAGATGATGTTATTAAAATGATTGTAGAAAGTGTAGAAGTGCCCCGATAATTTGATATAAGATTTGCAACTACAATGTTTAAAAAAATAAAAGAATTTACCGGAAGTTTATTTTTCTATCGCAGGTTTTATCTGATATGGGCTGCATTGACTTTATTGATTTTTTTAGGCTATTGGCAAGCACTGTTTTTTGTGACCGGTAAGTATTTATTTATGATATTTATATTATTGACGGTTTTTGATTTTACTTATTTGTTTTTAGGAGGTCAATTGCGAGCGCGTCGTATTTTACCGGAAAAATTATCAAACGGAGACGAAAATATTATTAAAATTGATCTAAAAAGCACTTACACTTTACCTTTATCACTCAAAATTATAGACGAATTACCCGTGCAATTTCAAAAGCGTGATTTTGAATTGCATTTGACGATGCAACCACAAGAAACACGCTTGCAAAAATACAGCTTGCGACCGGTAAAAAGAGGTGTGTATGAGTTCGGATTTTTAAATATTTTCTTATACAGCCCTTTAAAATTGGCCGGTTTGCGTCGTCGCTATGATACCGGAAAACAAGTCAAGGTTTACCCCAGTTTTGTGCAAATGCGTAAATACGAATTGATGGCTTTTTCAACTAAAGTCAAATTTGGTATTAAAAAAATACGCCGTTTGGGACATACCATGGAGTTTGAACAGATTAAAGTGTATAATAAGGGTGATGATTACCGGACGATTAATTGGAAAGCTACGGCCAAGCATCAAAAATTGATGGTGAATCAATATCAGGATGAAAAATCACAAAATATTTATTCGTTGATAGATATGGGCAGAACCATGGCACTGCCGTTTGAAGCTATGACTTTGTTGGATTATGCCATTAACGCCACTTTATCCTTTTCCAATATTGCTATTAAAAAGAAAGATAAAGCAGGTTTATTAACCTTTGAAAAAGAGATTAAAACCTTTTTAAAACCCGATGCCAATCGAGGACATCTACAATCAATTTTTGAAAGTCTGTATGCGCAACAAACCGGTTTTTTTGAAACGGATTATGAACGCTTATACCGTTATATCAGGCAACATATACCAACCCGTAGCTTATTGATGCTCTATACCAATTTTGAACATATCAATGCGTTAAAACGTCAATTGCCCTATTTAAAGAAAATAGCCAAAAAACATTTGTTAGTTGTTATAATTTTTAAAAACACCGAATTGGCCGAATTAATCAATCAACCGCCGGCAGATGCCAAGCAATTATATCACAAAATTGTAGCCGAAGATTTTGATTGGCAAAAACAAAAAATGGTTAAAGAATTACGCTTACACAAC
>JAMOMQ010000123.1 GCA_027066995.1 Flavobacteriales bacterium | reverse complement strand
CTCTGACCAATAGAAAAAAACGCCGGTGCCCATTGTTCAAAACCTGTATAGTCATCATAATGATAAAAAGGTTTGATATCAATGTTTTCAAGGGTTTTGGTAATTAAAGTTTGATAATCAAGACCTTTTAAATCAGCTTGTATCTTTTGCTTCCAAGCTTTGGAACTGACTTTTTCAAATTCTGAAAACAAATGGTCTTGCATAATTAGGTCTTATTTTTCGGTAGTTTCAATCAGATAAATATCTTCCCCTTCTTTCTTCATCAGTAACTCTTCACGGGCATATTTTTGCAATTTTTTATCATCATTCAGGTCCTTCAAGGTTTGCTTTTGTTGTTTGATACCCTCTTGATAAAAGGCTTTTTTGGTTTGTAAATCCTCTATTTGTTTATCCAATCCTTTTAAATACAAGAGCGAATTATCGTCAATAAAGGCTATCCATACTACAAAAATAATGATAGCAATCACAAAACGGTTGGTCAAATATTTAAACTGATGCAGTTGCATACTAAATATTATTTTTTATTAAGCTGATAATCACATCAATAGCGACTTTATTGCGCCGGTCGTTCGGAATAATCAAATCGGCATAAGCTTTGGTAGGTTCAATAAATTGCTCGTGCATGGGTTTGAGGGTGGTTTGATAGCGACTTAAAACTTCATCAACCGTGCGTCCCCGTTCATTGATATCACGACGCACACGTCGAATTAAGCGTTCGTCTGAATCGGCATGAACATATATTTTAACATCAAATAAATCACGCAATTTTTTATCATTAAAAATTAAAATACCTTCAACTATCATCACTTTGCGCGGATGGGTTAAAATGGTGTCACCCGTGCGTGTATGTTGCACAAACGAATATACGGGCTGTTCAATGGTTTCTCCTTGTTTTAACTTGGTTAAATGCTCGTAAAGCAAATCAAAATCAATAGCCCGCGGATGGTCAAAATTGATTTTGGCTCGTTCCTCCAAAGACAGATGTTTGTTATCTTTATAGTAAGAATCTTGTGAGATAATACCCACATCGTCGTTGGCAAATTCTTGAACAATTTGATTGACAACGGTTGTTTTACCGCTTCCGGTTCCTCCGGCTATTCCTATTATAAGCATAAATGATATTTTTGGTAAAATTACATTTTTTTACTGATATATAAAAGTATCTGTTTCACTTTAAAATACGTCGTGCTTTAACAAAAGACCTGCGCCAATATTTTAAATCCATTTTAGATTTCATCACACCTTTGGATGTGGATGCGTGTATAAAAATACCATTTCCCAGATATATACCTACATGATAATATTTGCGTGTGGGATGAAAAAACACCAAATCGCCGGCTTTTAAGTCCTGCTTCGATACTCTTTTGCCGGCTTTCATCATAGTCTTGGTCGTGCGTGGCAAGCTTATTTTATAAGCATCCATAAAGGCACGTTGCACAAAACCCGAACAGTCAAACCCTCGTGAAGTAGTGCCTCCGTAACGGTATTTTACGCCTTTATATTTTTGATAAACCCGTTCAAACTTTTGTTTGGGACTACTGGTTTTAGCAACAGGCTTTTTATGTGATCCGCAGGCCGATAAAAATAAAAATACCGTAAAAGATAAAAGTAAAAGTTTTCTCATAGATTGTTATTCAAAATTTTGTTTTGTTTTTCTACATCAATTCAGATTTAAAAGCATATACAACTTATTCAAAACCGTTTCAAAGTTTTCGTTAGCAATCGACAATTTTAAATCGGCATGTCGCTCATACACATCTTTCCGGCTGTCGTGCAAAGCGGCAATAAAACCGTCAAAATCAGCATCCGGTATATCTTTTAGTAGCGGCCGGTATTCTTTGTCATTTTTTAAACGATTTATCAATTCGGGAACCGACACATCCAAATAAACTTTTAAAAAACCTCTCAGTTCCAACAACTTACGATTATTGGGTTGCAAAATAGCCCCGCCACCCAAAGCCAATACCACATTATCTTTGTTGCGTTTGATAAATTCTTTTAAGACCTGATGTTCAATTTTACGAAAAGCAATTTCGCTGTCTTGCGCAAAAATATCAGGAATGCTTTTTCCGGTTTCTTTTACAATTTCAGCATCTAAATCTACAAAACGGTAATCCAATCGCTGTGCCAAAGCTTTGCCCAAAGTGGTTTTGCCCGCTCCCATAAAACCGTATAAAGTGATACGCATTTCATTTAATTTTGCTACACGCAAAGATAAGGGAAATAAAGAAATTACAGACTTGTCTGTAAAGTTTTCTCAAACCGGCTTCTTTTTCCTGTTTTCGACATGATTTTAATGTAATTTCTATAAATTACTTAAAAATAGCTGTTTAATATTTTTTTATATTTTATTCAACTTTTTTGCTTGTCCAAAAAAGTAGCAAAAAAGGACACCTTAAGAGAACCTTGCTAAATTTATAGATTTTTTCCACTAAATGCTCTGAACTTGTGCCCTACGTGCCTTCGGGCACTTCGAACAGCAGAGCCTTTTACATTTCAAAAATCTTAAATTTAACGCAAGAACCTCTTATGGTTACTGCTGCTTCTAACGTGATTGTCGTTAAATTTTATTTATGTTAGTTTCCTTTTCGTATTATTACATATAAAATAGTCTATGCCTATATTTATTAGGTGACCTATTGTTGAATACAAGAGAAATTACAGACTTGTGTGTAAAGTTTTCTCAAACCGGCTTCTTTTTTTAGTATTTTCGAAAAAAAAATATCATTTTATGAAGTCTGTTGTTTACCTTTTTGTTTTATTTATCAGCTTAACCGGTCAAGCTCAAAAAGTCAAAAAATATGATATCCAAAATTTAAATGCAAAGCTTATAATCAATCCCTATCAAAAACAAGTAAACGGACAATTGACTTATCAAATCAAAATAAAAGAAAATACCGGTAATATCCAATTTGACGCACCGGGAATCAAAACACTAAAAGTTAAAACCGGTTGTTTTAAATCTGTTTTCAACCAAACTGATAAGCTATTGATAATCAACAAGAAGTTTAAAAAAGGAAGGGTTTACAAAATTAAAATAACTTACCAAGCCAATCCTAAAAAAGCGCTGTATTTTACCGGTTGGCAACATGGCGGCCGCAAGCAAATTTGGACCCAAGGACAAGGTAAAAACAACAGCCATTGGCTACCGACCAATAATGATCAAAATGATAAATTTACTTGGACACTTCATATTGCTTTTCCAAAAGACTATCAAGTGATTTCAAATGGTATTTTGACCGGAAAATCTCCTAAAAATGATAGTCTTGACATCTATACATTTCGCCAAGACCTGCCTGCACCGGCATATCTGATATTTATAGGTGCCGGACAATATATTGAAAATAAAGTTTTTTCCGGTTCAAAAATTCCGGTTTACAATTACCAATACCCTGATATCTCAAATGACAAAACCTACTATAAGAGTCAAGAAATTTTTGATTTTATAGAACAAGAAATAGGTGTCAAATATCCGTGGAAAAATTACAAACAAATCCCTTGTCGCGACTTTTTATACGGTGGCATGGAAAACGTATCGGCTACCAGTTTTAACGGTGACCGCTATATAGTGGACAGCATTGCATTTAACGATGATAATTTTGTCAATGTTAGTGCTCATGAACTGACACATCAATGGTTTGGTGATTTAGTAACCGGTAAATCCTCTGCCGATCACTGGCTACACGAAGGCTTTGCCACCTATTATGCCCGCTTAAACGATGCTCATATTTTTGGTAAAGATTATAATGATTTTAATGTCTATCAATACGACCGGCAAATCATTGCCGCACAAAATCAGGATACCATTCCCCTACACCGTCCCAATGCCAGCAGCCTGACTTATTATCAAAAAGGCGCCAAAATAGTGTCAATGCTCCGGCAAGAAATCGGTGATAACAATTATCGCAAGCTCATCAAGCGGTTTTTAACCCAATACGCCTACCGAAATGCTGCTATATCCGATTTCAGAAAGGAACTATACGAAGTAACCGGTGACAGTTTAAACAACTTTTTTAAGCTTTGGTTTGAACAAACAAACATTCCGAAATTTGTCATCAAACAACAAAACGACAGCCTTATTTTTATTCAAAACACACATCACTTACCACTTGAATTTCAAATAATTACACAAGACTCCACATATAACATTAGCAAAACAAACAGTTTCAAACTTGTTGATTATCAACATATTAAAACAGTTATTACCAATCCGGACAATCAAAAATTATATGATATTCAATTTGACAAAAACCATAAGTGGCTGCGTTATCAAATATTAAACGCCCCAAATTTTATAGACCGATACAAGGTGCTCAATAAAATAATGACATGGAACGAACATAGCAAAGACAGTATTTATAATCAATTGATTCAACAAAACAATTATTATCCTGTTTACGGACAAATCTTAAGTGAAATACGCAATAATCTTAATCCGTCTCATACAAACTTTATCAAAAAATTATTTCAAAAAGATTTAAAAACACGGCAACAAATTGCTATAAAGATTGCTAAAATTCCCAAAGAGCTTAAAGATGAGTATAAAACCCTTCTCAAAGATGCTTCTTACTTAACCAAGCGAATGGCTTTGTGGCATTATTGGACCAATTTTACAGATGAACAAACCGTCGTTTTAGAACAAACTAAAAACTTAAAAACGGACCGGCTTAAATATTTCCGGTTAATGTGGTTGTCATTAGCCCTTGTCACGCCCCACTATCAAGAGGCGAAAAAACCAAATTTTCTAAAAGAAATAATTTCTTATGCGTCTCCTCAATACAATATGCTGGTGCGTCTCAATGCTTTTGAAATGATAGATGCACTTCAATTAATCACACCGCAATCTGTTGATTATGTGATAGTTGCTGCTTTTCATTTCAATTGGCGCTTGCACCAACCCGCCCGTCAATTACTAAAAAAATGGGCACAAAATCCGTCATTTAAAAACCTGATACTCATGCAAATTGATTCATTGCCAACGACAAGAAAAGAAATAATCCGGAAATGGATAAATTAACAAGCAATTAATAAAGTTTTTCTTATTTTTACATCACATTATTTTTTAAGCAACCTATACATGAAAATCAATATCAAAAACTTCTTGCCACATTTAATCGCCATAACTATATTTATGCTGGTTTCTTTTGTTTACTTCAGTCCGGTTTTACAAGGCAAAGTCTTAAACCAAAGCGATATAGTGCAATCCAAAGGTATGGAACACGAACGCGAAGTGTATAAACAAAAGGATGGCAAAGAAATATATTGGACAAATGCTGCCTTTGGCGGTATGCCAACCTATATGCTCGGGGCTTCATTTCCATACGATTATCCTTTAAAAATCAACAAGTTAATCAACTTTTTACCACGGCCGGTTAATTTTTTATTCTTATATTTTTTGTCTTTCTACATCCTTATGCTGGTGCTCAAAATTGATTGGAAATTGGCAGTCTTAGGTAGTTTGGCTTTTGGCTTATCCACTTATTATATCATTATTATTGGTGTAGGACATTTGGCCAAAGTGCGTGCCATAACTTATTTTCCACTGGTTATTGCCGGAATTTTATTGGTTTTTGAACGCAAAAAATATATCTGGGGATTTATACTCACCACCTTGGCAGTGGCATTGGAACTCAACACCAAACACTACCAAATGACTTATTATTTGTTGTTTGCCGTATTATTTCTCGGGCTATTCTTTTTGATAGATGCTTATCAACACAAAAAACTACGGAAATTTGCGCGCGAATTGGGCATTTTGCTCATAGCCGCCCTATTGGCTTTGGGTATGAATGCTACTAATATTTTACCGGCGCAAGAATATGTAAAACACAGCATTCGTGGCGAAGCTATAATCAATATCAATCCGGATGGCAGTCCTAAAAAACAAACAAGCAAAGGCCTATCAAAAGATTATATTACCGAATACAGTTACGGAATTGCCGAAACCTTCAACTTACTGATACCGCGATTTATGGGCGGCAGCAATAGTGAAAATTTGGGTGAAAATTCAAATCTTTACCAAGCATTGCAAGGCAAAACCGACAGCCGGACTGCCAAAGATTTTGTATCGCATGTCAGCACCTATTGGGGCAAACAACCCATAGTGGCTGCACCTGCTTATATAGGGGCTGTAGTAATATTTTTGGCTTTTATCGGGTTGTTGTTTTACAACGGTAAACACAAAAAATGGATAATTGCCACCATTATTTTTGCTTTATTACTTTCTTGGGGAAAAAATTTGAGTTTTCTAACTGACTTTTTTATCGATTATGTGCCCTTGTATAACAAATTCAGAGCGGTTTCTTCTATTCAGGTTTTAATTGAATTTTTATTGCCGGTTTTAGCCGGTTTAGGATTGTTTAGTTTTTTTACTTCGGATTTGCCGGAAAAAGAAAAACAAAAAAAATTATTTATTGCCTTAGGTAGTTTGGGCGGATTATTACTCATTTTTATCTTAATGGGAGGCAGTTTATTTACCTTTGAAAGCCCAATGGACAGTTATTATACCAAATACGGACTGCTCGACGCCCTTATTGCCGACCGCAAAGCCATGTTGGTTCATGACAGCATCCGGTCCTTGTTATTTATTTTGGCAGCAGGTGGTATTTTATATGTTTATTTAAAACAAAAAATTAAAAAAGAAATAGCCGTTGCCCTACTTGCTTTACTGGTTTTATTAGACCTTGCCGGCGTAGACAAACGCTATGTCAATGCAGACAGTTTTGTCAATGATAATTATTTCAGTCGTGTATTTACGCCTTCCCCTATAGATGAAGATATCTTAAAAGACAAAAGTTACTACCGCGTGATGAATTTTACCCGCAATCCGCTCACGGACGGTTTAACATCATACTTTCATAAACAATTGGGCGGTTATCATGCGGCCAAACCACGTCGCATACAAGACTTATTTGATTTTTATCTGGATAAAAAACTCAATCCGGAAATCTTAAATATGTATAATGTCAAATATTTTATCTACCAAGATGACAAAGGACAGCCCGGCATACAAGTCAATGACAGTGCCAATGGCAATGCATGGTTTGTCAAACATTTTGATTTTGTAAAAAATGACAATGAAGAAATTTTAAAACTCAAAAATTTTAACAGTAAAAATACTGCCGTTCTCAACAAAAAATACCAAAAAGATTTAAACTTTAAACTTTTAAAAGACAGCTTGTCATATATCAAATTAACCGCTTATCATCCAGAAAAATTAACTTACGAAAGTCATAATTCGCAAACCGGATTTGCAGTTTTCTCAGACAATTATTATAAAAATGGCTGGCAAGCATATATTGACGGCAAACCTGTCAAAATATATAAAGTCGATTACAGCTTACGCGGTCTTAAAATACCGGCCGGATCGCATCAAATTGTTTTTAAATTTAAACCGGATGTTGTGCAGCAAGGCGGCCAAATTTCGCTATGGTCATTCCTTATTTTTATCTTATTATCGTTGACCGGCATCTATTTTTGGTGGAAACAAAAAAACAAAAGCGTATCTTTGCCAACAAAATAAAGTGATTTTGAAAAAGTTTAGTATCATAATACCCACATATAACCGGCCTAAATTATTGGCGGAACTTTTGGATAGTATGCTCATTCAGAAATTTAATCCGGATGATTTTGAAATTTTGGTGATTGATAACAATTCAACAAATGATGTAAAAAAATTGATTTCGGATTTTACCCAAGTCCACCCGCAATTTGATATTAAATATTTCTTGGAAACGCAACAAGGCGAACAGTATGCATGGAATAAAGGTATTAAAGAAGCACAAGGAAAATTGTTAATTTTTGTGGATGATGACACAACTTTTCATCAAGATTATTTTGCTACACTCGAAAATGACTTTAAAAATAATTTGGATGATATAGCCGGCGGTGGTAAAGTTGCACCTGTATTTGAATACCAAAAACCGGCTTGGATTAACAAATTTGTCATGCCTTATTTTGCAGAAATCAATTTAGGAGAGCGAAGCAAATTTCCAAAAAACAAACACCCTTACGCTACTAACATGCTGATTTCTAAAAATATTTTAAATGAAGTCGGCACGATTAATACCCAATTAATGTCAGACAAACAAACCGTGCCGCCCGGCAGTTACGAACGCGACTTATTTCAACGTATCCGAAGTAAAGGTTATCCTATTTACTATTTTCACGATTTGGTGGTCTGGCATTTTATCCCACAAGAAAAAATAAATAAATCTTATGTCAAAGAACGTGTCATAGAATCAGGAAAAACGCAACGTGACATATACAAAAACAAAAGTTTCGGTTGGCATATATACGGCCTGTGGATGGATTTGGTCAAATGGGTTGCCGCTTTGGTTTTGTCTGTCTATTATATTTTTACAACCCAATGGGAAAAAGCAGGTATGCTATTGAAATTACGTTGGTGGAAAAGCAAAGGGCTGTGGCATTGATAGGAATAAATAAAAGTTTTTATTCTAACAATATAAGATTTAGCAATTAGTAACCGGACAAACCGTTTTTACCGGAAATAAAACATTATCAATACCAATTTACTCCTAATAAACCTCATCTTTTGCATTATAAACACCCTTGATAAAACTTTAAAAATCAACTTATTGCGCTGTTTTTCAACAGTCATAAATTTTTCTTATACCTTTACAAAATCTTTTTATTTAAAATTGTTCTAAATAAGCAAAACTTTTGTATTTTTGTGTATCAAAAAACACATAAGAAACAATGCCTACAAAAGAAGAACACCAAGATAAAGTATTAAAAGAAGTTACCGAACAAGAATACAAATACGGTTTTCAATCGGATATTGAGACCGAAAAATTTCCTCCCGGATTAAATG
>JAMOMQ010000122.1 GCA_027066995.1 Flavobacteriales bacterium | reverse complement strand
CAATGAACGGCGACCGTCTAAATTGATAAATAATTGTTGCGGCAAGGTATTACCACTAACTTTGATATGTAAATCGTAAGTTTGGCCTTGGATGACTTGTAAACTGTCCATAATCACATACTGGTAGGGTAGAGGTGGCGTATAATTTTTTTGGTAAGTCAACACCCGCGTATAACTTTGTTTAAGTGATGCATCATAATGCAACAGTTTTAAAACCAAAAAAATAAAAACGGGTATCAATAATAAAGGAAAGAATTTGTAAATACGTTTAAAATTAACGGCTGATTCGAATTTAAAAATTCTGAATTCATCAATTTTTTGTAATATGCCGGCCGTTAATAAATCGGACTGTTGGGGTTGCTTGTGTAATTGTAAAGTATTGAGCAATTTATCTTTAATATCAGGAAAATAATCACCGATTAAGCGCGCTGCCTGTTCATGAGAAATGGGTTTAAGAATACCTGTCAACTTTAACAAGGGAATACCTATAAATATTAAAAAGAAAATGCCTAAAATCAGCCATTGTGCATAAAATAAAATACGTCTGCCACTACCGGGTAACCATAAAAAGTTTTCTACAGCGGCAGTAATTAAAATATAGAAAAAACCAAACAAAATAAACAAAATAATGCCCTTTACCAGTTCTCGTAAATAATACTTACGTATAAACCGGTTAAGTTTGGATTGAATGATGTGAAAATTATCTTGCCGCATGATTTACAAAGATAAACTTTTTAAAAATGCACAACAACTGTAAAAAATTGTATTTTTGAAACCAAAGAATAAATGTTGTGTTTGAAATCTTATTTATTGTTATTTTCTTTATAATCAGTAATTATAAGGATGAACTTTGGGAATTTTTAATCATAGTTTATTATAAAAAAACAAATAAAAGAATAATAAGCGAACTAGAAGAAAGGCATTTAAAATCGTATTGTTCATACTATAACCAACTTAACGAAAATGATCAAATTATTTTTAAATACCGTTTAAGGCGGTTAAAATCGAGTATAAAATTTATATTTCGAAGTTTTGACGGACAAAAAAAAGAAAAAATGATTGCCATTTTGGCCAATCAGGTTAAATTAACCTTTGGTTTGCAATGTTATAAAATTAAAGCTTTTGAAAGAATTATTGTCTATCCTACCGAATACAAGTCCTATTACAACAACGAAATGCACATAGGCGAAACCAATCCCGGATTGGGCACCATAGTTATGTCGTGGCGCGATGTATATGACGGTATCAAAATAACAAGTGACAATCTGAATGTGGCATTACACGAACTCACACACGCCTTATATTTTACAATGAGTTATAACTATGATGACTGCGACAGCCATTTTATATCAACTTACAAAAAAATAATGGCCTATACCGGAAAATACCGGCAAAAAATGATTGATGACGGTCTGATCAGAGCGTATGCTTTTAGCAACAAACACGAAACGCTACCGGTATTGGTAGAACACTTTTTTGAAAATCCGGAAGAATTAAAGCAAAATTATCCCAAGTTATTCAAATTGCTTGTTAAATTGCTAAAGCAAAATCCGTTGGTTGAGGATGAATAAAAAGGAAATAAAACCTTATTTTTGCATAATAAAATATAAGATTATGACCAAACCGATAAGAGTCAGATTTGCCCCAAGTCCTACGGGGCCGTTACATATGGGAGGTGTCCGAACCGCTTTGTTTAATTATTTATTTGCCCGCAAAAACGGCGGAAAAATGATACTGCGTATTGAAGATACCGACCAAACCCGATTTGTGCCCGGTGCCGAACAATATATCAAAGAAAGTTTGGCGTGGACAGGCATCAAATTTGACGAAG
>JAMOMQ010000121.1 GCA_027066995.1 Flavobacteriales bacterium | reverse complement strand
GCTGATGCAGACACAAGAAAGTATTGATAATCAGGGCAATAAGATTGTATTGGAAGGTAAAGGACGCCACGACCCTTGCGTAGTGCCGCGTGCCGTTCCTATAGTTGAAGCCTTTGCAATGTTAATTTTGGCAGATTTTTATCTGTTGCAGAGAATGCGGTGATTTCCATACCGTTCATTCCGGTAGAAAGAAGAACGATGGGAAATTTCCTATTTTACAGTTAAAGATTTCTCGCTATCGCTCAAAATGAAACTGATTTATCAAATTATCAATTATTAATTATTAATTCTCAATTATTAATTCATCATATTATCATTAAAAAATGAAACGACTCTACATTATCCGTCACGGCAAAGCCTCTCAACAAATGATGCCCGACATCAAACGTCCTTTGATTGAAAAAGGAATTAAGCGAACGCGTAAATTTGCTAAAAAACTCAAAGAAACCGGCGTGCAACCCGATTTAATAGTTAGTAGTCCGGCGGTTCGTGCTTATCAAACAGCCGAAATATTGGCTGATATTTTTGATTATCCGAAAGATAAAATTTACATTAATCAATATTTTTATTTTCACGAAGAAGAAGCCGTTTTATCCCAACTTATGGGTTTGCCCGATAGTGTCAATACGGTTTTTATCACCGGACACAATCCTGTTTGGACCGACTTGGCAGACCGGTTTATGCAAGAAGAAATTTGGCATTTGCGCACCAGCGGTATTGCCGGCGTTGCATTTGATACGAATACTTGGAAAGATATTTTAAAAGCTCCTGGAAAAGATTTAATCCTTATCAATTAAAAAAGCCGCTAATTTAAAAAAAGCGACTTATTAAATGTGTTATAAGTTAGCAGATTATTTCCCCAAATAAAGACTCAATCCCAAACTTAGCCCAAAGGCACCGGTTGTAACATCTCTTGTTTTAGTTTTCGAGACCGGAATACTTTCCTTGGTATGTGCGTAACCTAATATAATATCAAAACTTACTTGTTTTGAAAGCAATATACCCAAACCTAAATCCAATTCATAACCAAACATATCGGTTGAAATCTTTGATTCATTTAATGAATAATCATAATTAACAGAATTAGATCCAAAAAAAACAGCTGTTTGAGCAAAAGGTAATAGCTTATCGGATTTGGCAAAATAATACCGTAAAAACGGACCTGCTGCAAAACTGGTCTGATCTACCTGTTCATTAAAAGAACCCTGATAAGTTATCAGTAATCCCAAACTCACATCATCTGAAATAAAATAACCTACGACAGGTGTAAAATTAATATTTGTGTTTTTTAAATCTGTATTACTTTCATTTGTAGAAGTTGTTGTAGTGGTAAAAGACAAATTCGTACTACCGGAAATCAGGAAATGTCCCTTTTCCGTTTGACCAAAAAAGTTTAAGGTCATAAATAAACTAATGAGTATAATTATATTTTTTGTTTTCATTTTTTTATATTTATTTAATTTTTTTTATTCTAACTTAGAAATGAAATATATTATTTCCCTAAAAACACACTAAATCCTAAATTCATACCAAACGCACCGGTACTTACCTCAGTAGTTGTTTCAGTTCCGTTAAAATCTATATAAGGAGTATCTTCTTTGGTATGAGCATAGCCCAATATGATATCAAAACTTATTTGCTTGGATAATAATATACTGAGTCCCAAATCCATTTCATAACCAAAAATATCACTGGACACTTTTTTTGTATTAAAGTTTTCTGTGACACTAAGAATTTCAAACTCATAAGAATTAGAACCGAAAGTAATTGCTGTTTGTGCAAAGGGGAACAATTTTTTAGATTTGGCAAAATAATAACGTACAAAAGGACCGGCTAGTAATGAATTATTAATTGGTCCCTTGTTTACATTATCGGTATAATTTGCCAATAAACCTATACTCAAACCATTTGTTACAAAATAGCCTGCTGCGGATGAAAAATTTAGATAGGTATTATTTACTTCTACATCACTATCCACAACAGAAGTACTTACAGATGTAAAACTAAAATTGGAATTGGCGGCAATCAAAAAATGTCCTTTTTCAGTCTGTGCATAAAAATGAAAGCTCAGCAATAAACCGAGCACTAAAATCAGATTTTTTGTTTTCATTATTTTGGTTTTATTGTTTTGTTGACCAAATATAATAAAAAAACAAATCGAAATTGTTGGAAAAAAATTTCGTTTAACTAATAAAACAATAAAAGGCACCGGTTTTTACCTATACCTTTTATTAGAATGTTATTGAATAAAATTATTTTTCTTGTGCTTGTATGGCGGTTAATAAAATAGTGTTGTAGACATCATCAACCGTACAGCCGCGACTCAAATCATTAACCGGTTTGTTCAAACCTTGTAACATGGGGCCTATAGCCAAAGCACCGGTTTCTCGTTGCACGGCTTTATAGGTGTTATTTCCGGTATTTAAGTCGGGAAAAATAAGCACGCTGGCTTGTCCGGCTACGGGAGAATCAGGCATCTTTTTCTTCCCGACTTCCGGATCAACCGCCGCATCGTATTGGATAGGACCTTCTACCAAAATATCAGGTCGTTTTTCTTTGACTATTTCCGTGGCTTGGCGCACTTTTTCGACATCTTCTCCTTTACCGGAACTACCGGAAGAATAAGAAAGCATAGCTACTTTTGGTTTAATTCCGAATTTTTTTGCAGAATCGGCAGAAGCAATGGCAATTTCAGCCAACTCCTCTGCATTGGGATTAGGATTAATGGCACAGTCGGCAAAAGCTGAAACTCTGTCAGGTAAACACATAAAGAAAACCGAAGAAACCAATTTGGCTCCGGGTTTGGTTTTTATGATTTGTAAAGCAGGACGTATAGTATGTTGGGTAGTATGGACAGCCCCGGACACCATACCGTCGGCATCACCCATATATACCATCATAGTGCCAAAATAAGACGGATCTTTGACTAAATCCATAGCTGTCGTTTCAGTAATGCCTTTGTGTTTACGCAACTCATATAATTTTTTGGCATACATCTCCAATTTTGGAGAAGTTTCAGGATCAATAATGGTAACTTTATTACAATCTAAATTAATCCCTTTGTTTTTAACAATGCTACAGATTTGATCTTTTTTACCTAATAAAATAATATCAACCAAATCAGTTGCTTGCAAACGACAAGCGGCTTTGAGAATACGAGGGTCTGTACCTTCCGGCAGTACAATTCTTTTGCGTTCTCGCCCAGCCCATTCTTCCAAATTATATAAAAACATTGAGGGGGTCATTTTTTCATTTTCGTAATGAATTAGCTTATCTAAAATTCTTTTAACATCAACATGTTTTTTAAATAACCCGATAGAACGCATAATTTTGCGCGTATCATAAGGATTGATTTTAGGTTTTAAATCAGAAATTTTAGCCGTAGCTTCGTATGTGTTGGGTTTAATAACCACAATAGGCAAGCTGGTATTGATACCGTTAATTAATTTTAAAATAGGCTTTTCGGGTGTAATACCACCGGTTAATACCAATCCTGAAATATTTGGATAGGCATCACTCTTGTCGGCTTGAATAGCTCCCAAAATTAAATCGGCACGATCACCCGGTGTAATTACAACAGATTTATCTCTTAAACGGGATAAATAATGACGCAACTGCATGGCTCCTACTTCATATTGTTTGACGGGTTTTTCCAGGTGGTCTTCCCCGAATAAAACTTTGCCGTCAAAATAATTGAGAATATCACGCATACTGGGTTTTAATAAATTTTCATCCCTGGGCACCGCTGCTACATAAGTATCTTGATCTACTACTTTTTTAATACGTGCTACAACGGTTTTTAAATTTTTGGGCTTTATTTTATTAGCAATAATAGCCGGCACTGTGACCTTTTCATCTTTAAAACTATCATAAGCCAGTTTAATATTACTGATGTATTCGTCAAAAGTTTTAGAAACCCCACTGGAAACTAGAATAACGGGAATGGAAAGATTGGCTGCCAATTTAACATTCAATTCAAATTCAATCATAGTTCCTTCGCCTGAAAAGTCGCTACCTTCCAACAAAATAAAGTCATATTTTTTTTCCAGCTTTTTATATTTTCTAATAATGGTCTCCAATATCTTTTTTTCTTGGCCTTTATTGAGCAGCTTAATCATTTCGCTACGGGTAAATCCATAGGCATCATCATAAGAAATATCCAGCTTAAAAAAATCGATCATTGTTTTAATATGGTTGTCCTTTTTACCTTCGGAATAATCGTTTATAACCGGTCTAAAATATCCAACTTTATTCTTTCTGGTCAAAAGTTCATTCATTAGTCCTATACTGATAAGTGACTTACCGCTAAACGGCTCTATGGTTGCAATATAGACAGCTTTGTTCATTTTGATAATTTTATTTTTCACAAAGTTACAGCAAAAGCTTTGTATAAAAATGATAAAAAACGCTTTTTTTGGTTAAGAAATTATAAAGTTTTAAAACCTATTATGACATTGAATTATATACCAAATTGATTTATTGAAAAAAAAAGACTGTCACCAATTTGGACAGCCTCCTTTCATATTAATTTGGATATTCTTTAGTGCGTATCAGCATCTAAGTAATCGGGTATGCCATCGCCATCAGTATCATCGTTGGTAGGATCACCATCATGGTTCGCATCTTCATCTTTGGTTAAAACGCCATCATTGTCATCATCCCGGTCTTTAAAATTAGGTGAACCGTCATCATCGGTATCATCATCAAAAGGATTACCGTTATCATTCAAATCTTCATCGGCATTAGTAACCAAATCATTATCTGTATCATTGTCAACTACAAATGTTTTGAAAGAAAAAACCAAAGGAGAATATGGAGGAATGATAGACTTGGGAAGATTATAATAAGCTAAGCCTGAAGGAGTAATCAACATTCCGGCACCATAACCTGTAAAATCAAAAGTGCCGTCACCATTATCCGTAAATTCACCGTCTTTAAATTGAGGAATTACCTCTTGCCATGCTTTTATTGTTAGAGGTATTTCATTCCATACAGGCAAATGATCTACTTTGTCTTCAAAAACAGTATTGTTTAACAGCCAACCTTTATAAGCCATCAAAACATTATCATATTTTGTAATACTATCGTTATCTCCTGTTCTAAAAGGAATATAATATAAATCATATACTAAATCATCAACCTGAGAATCTGTCACTTCAAGAGTCTGTAGATTAGGGTCGTCCCAAATAGAGACATGTGATCCCGCAGGATCAATCGTGTCAACAGTCACATTATATTGTGCATCCAGGGTATAATAATGCGTTTGCATATAAGTCATTATAGAATCTTTCTCTACATTTAAGTATTGTTCCGTCCTATCACGTATTTCAACCGTGGGTGTTTCGGGATCATCCTTACAATTTGAAGCTGTTAAAAGTATTAATAAAGAGAATAGGCTTAAAAGTCTCATTTTCATCATATAAATTTCTAATTTTTGTTTTATAGCTTATCTACTTAAAACAAATGATAATAAACAGTCGCAAGATACAATTTTTATTTATTTTTGCGTCACAATTAACAAAGTTTTAGATTTATGCGTATTGACAAATTTTTGTGGGCTGTCCGGTTTTACAAAACCCGTAGTATAGCCGCCGATGCTATCAAAAAAAATCATGTTAGTATTAACAGTCAAACAGCCAAACCCTCCAAAGAAGTTTTCGGTGGTGATATTTTGGAAATACGGAAAAATCAAATTAATTATAAATTATTAGTCTTAGACTTGCCAAAAAGCCGAGTGGGCGCCAAACTTGTTCCTCAATTCATAAAAGACCAAACGCCCAAGGAAGCATTTGAGCACCGTAAACTTTTACAAAGTGCCAAAGACTATTACCGCAAAAAAGGTACCGGCCGTCCTACTAAAAAAGACCGCCGTGATTTAGAAGATTTTATAGATAATGATGAGTAAAAACACCCGGTAAAAACGCCTAATTTGGGCGTCTCAAACAAAAAGAAAAAAATGAAAGCCCCCAAAGCCAAAAAAATACCAAAAAAATTAAGCATACACGGTGATACCAGAATAGACCATTACTATTGGTTGCGCGAACGCGAAAATCCGGATGTCATCCAATATTTAAAAGATGAAAATGCTTATTTTGAAGCCAAAAGTAAAGCTTATAAAAATTTGGAAAAGCGCTTGTTTTCGGAAATGAAAAGCCGCATAAAAGAAGAAGACGAATCTGTACCCTACTTTGAAAACGGTTATTATTACCAAACCAAATATTTCAAAGGCAAAGAATATCCGGTTTATTACCGCCGCAAAGGTAGTTTGTCTGCTGCTGAAGAAGTTATTTTTGACGAAAACAAAATGGCGGAAGGACATGCTTATTACAAAATGACCGGCATTGAAATCAGTCCCGATAACCGCTATGCCGTTTTTGGAGAAGATACCACCGGACGCCGGCAATATACCTTAAAAATCAAAGATTTAAATACCGGAAAGATACTTCCTGACACTATTGAAAACACAACCGGATCGGCAGTCTGGGCCAATGATAACCAAAGCTTGTATTATACCAAAAAAGATCCGGAGACCTTACGGGCTTTTCAAATTTATAAACATATATTGGACACCCATCCTAATGATGACATATTGATTTATGAAGAAAAAGATGAAATGTTTGATGCGTTTGTTACCAAAAGCAAAAGTAATAAATACATTTACATTGCTTCATTTAGCACTTTGACTACCGAATACCAATATTTGGATGCCAACAATCCAGATGACGCCTTCCGCATTTTTGCGCCCCGAAAAAGAGGGGTGGAATACAATATTTTTCATCGAGGCAATCAGTTCTACATATTGACTAATAAAGACAAAGCTACCAATTTTAAATTGATGCAAACCGATGAAGAGCAAACCGACATGGAACATTGGCAAGAGTTTATACCACATCGCCGAGAAATAATGCTGGAGGATGCCGAAGTTTTTGACCGGTTTATTGTTTTACAAGAACGTGAAAAAGGCCTCAACCGCTTACGTATTTTAAAAGACCAGCAAGATTTTTATGTCAATTTTCCCGAAGAAACCTATAATATCTATATGAGTTACAATCCGGAAATGGATACTGAAAAATTCCGTTTTGTTTACAACTCTATGACAACGCCCTCATCGGTTATTGAATATGATACTGCCACCCAACAACAAACCGTGTTAAAAGAACAAGAAATTCCCGGTAGTCATTTTGACAAAAACAATTACGAATCCATACGTTTATGGGCTCCCGCCCGTGACGGCAAATTAATACCCGTGTCTATAGTGTATCGCAAAGGCATGCGGCGCAACGGAAAAAACCCCTTGCTCTTATACGGCTATGGCTCGTATGGCATTACGGTAGATCCCAATTTTAGCACTACCCGCCTCTCTTTACTAGACCGGGGATTTATCTTTGCTATTGCCCATATCCGTGGCGGTGAATATTTGGGACGCCCTTGGTATGAAGCCGGCAAATTGTTACTTAAAAAGAATACTTTTAACGATTTTATAGACGTTGCCCGATATTTAACTAACAAAAAATATACGTCAAAAGAACATTTGTATGCCATGGGCGGCTCTGCCGGTGGATTGTTAATGGGCGCCGTGATGAATGAGGCTCCGGACTTATTTAAAGGCATAGTTGCCCAAGTACCTTTTGTCGATGTGGTAACTACCATGCTAGATGACAGCATTCCGCTGACTACAGGTGAATATGACGAATGGGGCAATCCCAATGAAAAGAAATATTACGATTATATGAAAAGCTACTCGCCTTATGATAATGTCAAAGCGCAAAATTATCCCAACTTACTGGTAACCACCGGACTGCACGACTCACAAGTGCAATATTGGGAGCCTGCCAAATGGGTAGCCAAACTACGGGAACTAAAAACCGACCACAACACACTACTGTTGCACACCGATATGGAAAGTGGTCATGGCGGTGCCTCCGGACGTTTTAAATCATTGCAGGACACCGCACGCGATTATGCTTTTATCATCAATATGGAACAACAAAATACAGAAAAATGAAAATAGTTTGCGTCGGGCGTAATTACGCCAAACATATAGCTGAACTGCAAAATGAAAAACCCACCGATCCGGTGCTTTTTATCAAACCGGACACCGCTATTTTACCTCCTAGAAATCCGCTTTATTTACCGGAATTTGCCCAAGAGTTTCATTATGAAGTGGAATTGATAGTCAAAATAAGCAAAATGGGCAAACACATTGCGCCGGAATTTGCCCCCCGCTACTATGATGAAATAGGATTGGGATTAGATATTACCGCCCGTGACTTGCAAGCCAAACTCAAAGCCAAAGGCTTGCCTTGGGAAAAAGCCAAAGCTTTTGACAATTCGGCAGTGGTCAGTCCCAAATTTTTACCTAAAACACAATTTGAAGATCTTAATAATATCCAATTCTCGTTACAGCGTAACGACAAAGTGGTACAAGAAGGCCATACCGCCGAAATGCTTTGGAAAATAGATGAATTGATTGCTTATATCTCCAAATTCTTTACCCTTAAAAAAGGCGATTTAATCTTTACCGGCACACCGGCAGGCGTAGGTAAAATGAACATAAACGATTCGTTTGTTGGTTTTATTGAAACGAAAGAAATGTTTCGCGTTAATGTAAAATAATACCAAAATTATTTTATAAAAAGTTTGCCTAAAAATATTTTGGGCTATTTTATAAATCGATTTGGTATAATTTGGTATATATTAGTTGCTACGCAACATGTTTTTTTGACGCGGATTGCGCGGATTTACGCTGATTTTTATTTTGCTTTGCATAATGGTTTGATGCATAGTTCATTCCGACAGAACGACCTAAGGAGCGATAAGGAATTTGTTGCTTTTACAGATGAGATTCTTCACTTCGCTGTGCTTCGTTCTGAATAACAAACAGCGTTCTCAATGACAAGACAACACTCTCATTGCGAGTCCCGCCCGCAGCAGGACGTGGCAATCTCTTTAATATTTAAGGAAAAGATTCTTCGCTGCGCTCTGAATGACAGTGGGTGCTCTGAATGACAGCACTTGTCATTCCGACGACTACAAGAAGGAGGAATCT
>JAMOMQ010000120.1 GCA_027066995.1 Flavobacteriales bacterium | reverse complement strand
AAAAGATTTCTCGCTCTTAGGTTCGCATCGAAATGACACGACAATAGGTCATCGCGTGCTCCGACGTAAAGTTGAAATGTATAAAATTGACCGGTGGCTTCGATATATCCCTCTCGGCGTCGCGACACGCGGCCTCCTTGATTTGTTAAATTATCAATAACATATATCCAATTTTTTTCTTTAACTTTTTTGCTTGTCCAAAAAAGTTACAAAAAAGGACACCAAAGAGAACCTTGCTAAATTTATCTTATTTCTCCGCTAAACCATCTGAACTTACTCCCTTCGGTCGTTTCGAACAACAGATGCTTTTACGCTAAGAAATAAGTAAATTTTACGCAAGAACCTCTTACGGGGACTTCATGTAGTAACTTTTGATTTATGTAGTTGCTTTTGTGCTCGCTTTGTCTCTTGACTTCATAACACGCACACCTAAAATAAACACACAATAGGTCGTTGAGTGGTTTTATGACGCAGAAATCTCAGCTGAGCCGAGAAAAATGACCGGTGGCTTCAACACATCCCTCCCTGCGTCGCGATACGCGGTCTCCTTTGGTTGTTAAGTTATCGGTTTATCCATTAAATACTATCTTAATAAGTGCATAAAGCATTAGTAAACTAAAAATTAAGGTTGTTACAATAAACAAATATATTTTTACATTTTCTGCATCATCAAATTCACTGAACTTTTTGTTTTTTAAAATATTTATTAAATCATATATTTTCTTTCTCATTATTATCAAAATAAATAATGAAAATATTTCTACACCTATTATCAATATAATATTGTTATTTGTAATAGTATTCAAATATTGACTATTCATTTGAAATGTTCTGTTTATAGTTTTTCTTATTAGTTATGTTGTTTTGTGTTATTAACAGCCTTATATTTAAAATTTCTATTCTTTTGCTTATATATTACCTCGCTACCGCACATCCCGAAACTTCGGGACCTTCGTGTGGTATTTGTATTAATTTAACATTCAAATATAACAATATTTTCTAGTATGTCTACTATACCAATATAAGCAATGCTCCGTTACAAAAAGATTGTATCGCCACGAAAGCTTTAATTAAAAAAAAATTAATGAGTATTATTAATGAGTATTTATATAGAAGCGGGGAATCTGCCGATAGGTTCAACCTTATTACCCCTTTACCAAATACCGGATCACTTCGGCGGCTGCCCGCAAACCGAACAATGCCGGCATATAACTAATGGTGCCGTAATGTGATTTTTTAAAATCCGTGTTGTCGGTCATTTGCAAAGCATCCGGATTTTGTAATTCGGTTGAAAAAACACATTTTACCCCTTTTTGAATGCCGTGCTTTTTAAGACGTTTACGTATGACACGGGCTAAAAAATCATCGCGAGTCTTTGAAATATCTTTGACCGTTACTTTTGAAGGATCCGTTTTGCCACCGGCACCCATAGCCGAAATTATCTTGACACGGGCGCGTTTGGCAGCCAAAATCAAGTAAATCTTGGGCGACACGCTGTCAATGGCATCAATGATATAATCAAATTGATTGTCTTTGATAATTTCTGCAAATTTTTCAGGCGCTATAAATTCGGAAACCACCTTTAAATCCAAATCCGGATTGATAGCCTTTAACCTTTGAGCCATCACCTCTGTTTTGTATTGTCCAACAGTAGATTGCAAGGCCGGTAATTGCCGGTTAATGTTGGTTTCGTCTATGGTATCGCCATCTATAATCGTAAGCTTTCCAATACCGCTGCGCACCAAAAATTCGGCGGCATACGAGCCTACACCACCCAATCCGACTACCAAAACATGCGCTTGTTGCAAACGTTTGAGTTGGTCATCTTTTAACAATAAGGCTGTCCGGTCTAACCACTTCATAATTTATTCAAAATGTCCGCGTTGCCGGACTATTTCTTTAACTTGACGGAATAAAGAGGAAGAAAATACAAAATCATTCAAATCGGGATTGTCGGTAAAGAATATTTGCGATTTATCCCCTTCCCAACGTTTTTCGCCGTCTTTGAGCAAGATTATTTTTTCGCCAATTTCCATAATCGAATTCATGTCGTGGGTATTGATAATGGTGGTCGTTTGGTAACGCACCGTCAAGTCATGAATCAGATTGTCAATAATAATAGCAGTTTTAGGATCTAATCCCGAGTTGGGTTCATCGCAAAACAAATACTTGGGATACAACACAATAGCACGCGCCAAGGCTACCCTTTTTTGCATACCTCCGGATATTTCGGCCGGATATTTGTCATTGACGCCTTCCAAATTGACCTGAGATAAGACTTCATTAACGCGCTCTTTCTTCTCCTTGGGCGACAAATCGGTAAACATACGCATCGGAAATTTGATATTTTCTTCTATGGTCATAGAGTCAAACAAAGCATTGCCTTGAAATACCACCCCTACTTCTTTACGAATTTGGCGTTGTTCGTCCAGATTCAATTTTTCCCAAATACGTCCGTCAAAAGATATGACGCCTCTGTCGGGTTTGATCAATCCCAACATCGATTTTAAAAAAACCGTTTTACCCGAACCGCTACGACCGATAATCATATTGGTTTTGCCGGTTTCAAAAACAGCGGAAATACCTTTTAAAACCGGTTTGCCGTCAAAAGATTTATATAAATTTTTAACTTCTATCATTTAGCTCAACAGTAATTGGGTTAAAATATAATTAAATATGATAATGTTTACACTCGTCCAGATAACCGCCTGAGTGGCCGCACGCCCTACTTCCAAAGAGCCGCCTTTGACATAATAACCGTAGTAAGACGGAATGGTGGCAATAAAAAAAGCAAAAACCACCGTTTTGATAAGGGCATAATACACATCAAAACTGTCAAATAAATAACGTATACCTTTTAAATAATCATTAGACAAGACCATACCGGTCATATTGCCGACCACCCAACCGCCAAAAATACCCAAAAACATACTGATGGTTATCAAAAAAGGGTAAAACGTAACGGCAGCCACTACTTTGGGCAATACCAAATAGTTTAAAGAATTAACCCCCATAACATCTAAAGCATCTATTTGCTCGCTAATACGCATGGTGCCTATGGTTGAGGCAATATACGACCCGACAATACCGGCTAAAATAATAGAAATAAAGGTAGGCGAAAATTCTAAAATAATAGACTTGATTGTGGCATAACCGATATACATTTTATCAATAAGCGGATTGTTAAGATTCCTTGCCGTCTGTATGGTTACAACACCACCTATAAAGAAAGAGATAAAACTCACCAAACCAATAGATTTAATACCCAAATCTTCCACTTCTTTAAAATAATTTTCCCAAAAAATCTTGGGCTTTTGCGGCCGTTTAAAAACCTGTTTCAGCATTAAAGCATATTTCCCTATGGTTTCCAGATACATTATGATCTAATTTTTAGGCTAAAATAGAAAAAATAATCGAAATGAAGCCTGGGAATATTATTTAATTATAGACGAAAATTATTTTACAAATAATAGGTAAAATAATATCGTTTCGGTCTAATATCCACTAAATATGCGATTCTTATATCGAACTCACCTTATTAAAAAAATCAAAAAACGAGACCTGTTTTCATAAAAAATGATTAAATTTGCTTTGGTTTAGTTCCTTAAAAAGGATTAAAAGGGAATTAGGTGCAAATCCTAAACTGTCCCCGCAACTGTAAGCTAACAAGCTTATGTTTGTCCTACGCCACTGTCGGATAGTCCGATGGGAAGGCTGAACATAAGACGCAAGTCAGGAGACCTGCTAAGCCATAACCAAATATTTAAACCTTCGGAGGAAAGGTGATTGTAATTATATGAACAAATTTTGGATTATATTTACATTATTGATTATCAGTCTGTTACCTGCATTTTCGCAAACCGGCGATAAGTCTTATTATGTCCTTGATTCTGTTGAACTTACAGGTTTAAGCTCCAAACCATTGCTTAAAGCTTATCATCATTTTGAATTACCCGATAGCATAACCGGCAACTTGTCATTACCACGGTTATTAACTCAAAATACTACAATTTTTGTCAAAGAATACGGTAAAGCCATGCTGGCAAGTATATCATTAAGAGGCACCGGTGCTTCGCATACACAAATTGTTTGGAATGGCATACCTGTTAATTCCATATTGACCGGACAAACGGATTTAAACACTTTTTCACCTGCCGGATTTGACCGGATTATCCTCAAAAAAGGTGGTAGCAGTGTCAGCTATGGCAGCGGTGCCATTGGTGGCGTAGTGGTTTTTGAAGACCGCATCCGTTTTTACAAAACTTTTCATCTCATAAATCAAACCAAAATAGGCAGTTTTAACACCGGATTAAATAATTTTAAAATAGTTAAAGCCAATCACAAATGGTATGGAAAATTAAATTTGCAATGGCAAAAATCAAAAAATAATTATCCATATCCGGGCTATCAGGTCAGTAATGAAAACGGGGCCTATCAAGGTTTGGATTATGCGACAACGATTGGCTATCACATTAATAATCAACACCGTATTTATTTTAAATCGAAACTTTCGTATTGGAATCGCGAAACCTCACGCACACTTTATATGCCACAAAATGCCAAACTGCTAACGGGCAATCAACGTTTATTAACCGGATGGTTATTCCAACACAGGCATTTATCCGCGCAAACAGATTTGGCTTATCTATATGAAAACTTTGATTATTATCCCCAAAAAAATAACAACGCGTTTAGCCACAGTCAAAGCCGAATATATTTGATTAAAAATCTCTTGACTTGGTCTTTTGATAAGTCTAAAAAAATAATGGTGGGTAATGAATGGCAACACCAACAAGCCACCGGCGATCATATAAACCGGCATACGCGTCAAAATTATGCTGTTTTCGGTATTTGGTCACAGCAAATATCTCATTTGACATACCAATTAAAGTTGCGTCAAGATATCAATAGCGGTCAACGTTTGCCGGTAACCGGTGCTGTGGCGGCCAGTTATAAATTTAACCCGCATCATAGCATAAGAGTCAATGTGTCAAAAAACTACCGTTTACCTACTTTTAATGATTTATATTGGACGCCCGGTGGTAATCCGGATTTAAAACCCGAAGACAGTTACGGTTTTGAAGCCGGCTATGATTTACAATGGAACCACAGCCAATTGCAATTAACGGCATTTTATATTAACAGTCAAAATCTGATCAAATGGACGCCCGGCAACAACGGTTTTTGGCAACCCAACAATATAGAACAAGCCATCTATAAAGGCTTGGAACTCAACACCTCAAAAAGTTTTAACATTAATTCAAAATTGAATATTGAAAACAAAACCGGCATAGCATACCGGCAAGCTGTCAACTTAAAAAATAAGAAACAGTTACCTTTTACACCGCAATTGACCGGCCAAAACACCTTAAGAATTATGATAAATAAATTTGCTGTCATATATCATTACAGATACCAAGGTAAAATATATACCACCACTAGCAACACAAAATTTTTACCGGCATATCATTTACATAATGTATCTTTGACATATAACTATAACCGGCATTTCAAATTTGAAATTGGCATAAACAATCTGGCCAATGCCTATTATGAAAATGTTCCGACCCGTCCGCAACCCGGACGCAATTATGAATTTTTAATCAATTTTAAAATATAAACACAATGAAAAAAATCAATTTATTATTCTTATTTAGTTTTATCGTTATAGGTTTCACTTCTTGTGAAAAAGACACGGTCACCACAGACAACGGTGAGTATTTTGAAGGTGTTTTTGTAGTAAACGAAGGCCAATTTATGCATGGTAATGCCAGTTTAAGTTTTACCGACAAAAATGTGTCAACTATTGAAAATGAAATCTTTAAAAAAGCCAACGGCATTGTATTGGGCGATCAGGCACAATCAATAGGCTTTAACAACGACAAAGCTTATATAGTTGTAACCGGCTCAAACAAGATTGAAGTCGCCGATGTTGGCACTATGCAAAGAAATGTAACTATTACCAGTGGTTTAAATTATCCCCGCTATTTTGAAACCATCAGTGAAAATACAGCCTTGGTAACCTGTTGGGGCGACCCCAATGATGCCACTGATGACTATTTGGCCGTTATTAACACAACCTCCGATGAAGTTACCGGCAATATTCCTGTTGCCTTAGGCCCTGAAAAGATGGTTAAAAACAATGATTACCTATTTATTGCCCATCAAGGTGCATATTCCACTAATAATAAAGTCAGTGTTTTTGACTTGATATTAAAACAAATAACACACAGTATTACCGTAGGTGACCGCCCCAACTCCATGGTCATAAAAGATAATTATTTATGGGTATTATGTGGTGGCGAACCCTCTTGGAGCGCAACGGGAGAAACTGCCGGTCAATTATTTAAAATTGATATCAACAATAATTTTACCATTGCCGCCACTTATGATTTTGATACAACCGAGCATCCTAAATTTTTAAGTATTGACGGCGACAAACTGTTTTATAACTTAAACGATAAAGTCTATCAAATGGATACTAATGCCGCTACACTACCGGCTACCGAATGGCTGACTTTAAACGGTTCGGCCTATAATATGGAAGCCAATGACGGCATTTTATACATTACCGATGCCATTGACTACCAACAAGAAGGTAAAATATCTGCTTATGATACATCTAATGCACAACTGCTAAATACTAAAACAGCCGGATTGATTCCAGGAGATATAGGTTTTCATTTGGAATAGAGCTTAACACAATCAACACACAAACAAACTGCAGCCGGAAGTATTTTATTTCCGGCTGTTTTGTGTCTGCAAACAACAACCACCCAATACACCCAAGAAACACCTAAGATTTGCAATGTGGTTGGTTATTGGTTATTTTCTTTTACATTCACTTTAATTAAACCGGAATTTAAAAACTTCGTAATTCGGCAAATAGTATTAGTGATAATTACCTAGAAAATTACCCATAATTATTGACAGACTAAATAAGCTAATTTTTGATTTGCTTTACAAAATGCTTGGGCGCCTTGGGTGGTAAAAGGTATAAGGTAAAAGTTGAAAGTGCAAATGTATAAAAGGAACGAGTGAAGCTGTTTGAGTGACACCTTTGGTGTTTCTTGGGTGTCTTGGGTGGTTAAAAATAAATGTGTATATTTTTATACCAAAATGACTTACAAAATCAAGTTGTTTTATAACAAATCGGTGCCGGTTCCGGCTGTTTGTGGCATAATAAACTTACCTCGGTCTAATTTCACTCCTGTTGCAATATCTTTTTTTAATAAAATGGCGCCGTCCAAATCGGCATAATCACAAAGAGGTAACAATTGAGCCGCCGCCGATATGCCAATAGAGGATTCAGTCATACAACCCACCATGGTTTTCAATCCTAATGCTTTTGCTTCGAGCAACATACGGCGTGCCGGTGTAATACCGCCGGCTTTGACCAATTTTACATTTATACCGTCAAAACCGGGTGCACATTTTTGCACATCGGCTTCGGTACGCGAAGATTCATCGGCAATCAATGGTAAAACAGCTTGTTTTTTAACAGCTTGCATGGCTTCATATTGGTCATAAGGCAAGGGTTGTTCAATAAATTCCACCCCTAAATCTTTTAAAATTTTACTGTTTTCAACGGTTTGTCCGGCCGTCCACGCGGTATTGGCATCTACGCGAAACGGTTTATCCGTTATAGCACGCAGCGTTTTTACAATTTCAATATCATGGTCTGTACCTAGTTTTATTTTATAAACAGGCCAAGGTTTTTCCAAAAGTTTTTGTTGCATCACTTCCAAAGAATCCAAGGCAATCGTGTAAGTAGATAAAGGCAAGTTTTCGATAGTATAATCCCAAAGTTGCCATAAAGGCTTGCCTTGCAATTTACCGTATAAATCATTGGACGCCTCATCAATGGCTGCCATCAGAAACCGAAAATTTTTTAAACGCGGTAATAGAAAATTGTCATAAAAATCTTCAGGTGTTGTAAAGGGATACTTTTCTATTTCGGGTTGCAAGGCTTTTAATCCGGCTTCAAGATTTTCTGGGGTTACACCGTAATATCTGTTTTGCGTGGCTTCGCCAAATCCGGTTACGCCATCTTGTTCTAAGACAACTATAAATGTGGGTTGAATGGTATGCACCGAACGGGAAATACCAAAAGGATGCGCCATTTCCAAATTATAATGGTAAAATTTTACTTTCATAGTTTACAAGTTATTTTCCGCCAATTTTGAAATGTTTTCCAAATAAGTAACAGCATTGGGACCTTCCATAAACAATAAATCCAGTATACTCAAATTGGGCATAAAATCATTTCTGTCCTCAAACATTTGCGTATATTTTGGAAAAGACCCGATTATTTCAGGCTCTTTTTTGGCATTTTTTAAAAATCTATAATCCTGCCTACCGGAATATTGTTTTTGAAATTCCGTCGTTTTTTGATAAGGCAACTCTATATCTAATAAGTCATTAACAGTCTGAATGGCAATGATATTTAAATCGATCAAATACTTGTGTTTTTGATGAAATAACGGATATAAATCGTCTTCATAAAATTCAAAATACGGCGAAGTTCTGTAGGCGGTTTCCAAACTGCGCCAATGTAATTTTTGCCAGTTAAAATCATTAGACACTTGCACATCTTTATATAACTGCTTACCGTTGGAGTGGGTATGTTTTACTTGCACCGACAACATTTGTTTGCCATTGGCACTGTGGATATACATACGATTGCGGTAGGTTTGTTTTTCGTAAAAATCCATCACTTCATATAAAACCGAACCGGCTTTTATTTGCATAGCGTAAGATAATATACTTGGAAAATAAGTGGGGTGAATAATCATTTAGTTATGAGTTATGGGTTAAATTAAAACGGCGTATAATTTTTCATTCGGTGTTTCTTAGGTATCTTGGGTATGGGTTATTTAGCCTTAATGTCTTCCTTTACACACATTCCAGCCATATAAAAAGCTTAAATTGCATTACTTACAAGTATATTAATTTAGTTATGAATGATCCTTTGCTTTCTTTTTATCATAAAACTTTTTTCCGGCAAAATATACCAGTAACAAACCTATAAAGGGCCACAAATAAGACACCCGCTTACCGCTACCGCTA
>JAMOMQ010000119.1 GCA_027066995.1 Flavobacteriales bacterium | reverse complement strand
GAACCGGGACAAAAAGTCTTGTTAAATTTAGGATCGGCTTCCCAAGGAAATATGATCCGGGTTTGGGTGGAAAAAAATCATCAAATAATCAAGCAATATGCTTTTCTCTCTGATGCTAAATACCATCAGATTCATATTCCCGTAACCGAAAAAGACCGGGGTGGTTTTGCGATTTATTATACCTTTAATGCCTACAATGATTATGTTACCGGCAAACAATTGATCAAAGTGCCTTATCCTTCAAAAGAATTGCAAATAGAAACCATGCATTTTAGAGATAAGCTTTTGCCCGGACAAAAAGAGCAGTGGCGCTTTAAAATAAAAGGTCCCAAAGGCGAAGAAGTCAGTGCTGAATTATTGGCTTCAATGTATGACGCTTCACTAGACCAATTTGTCAAGCATACTTGGAAATTTAATCCTGTTAATTATGTTTATTACCGGCCAGCTATGCAATTGGGCGTGTCTAATAGTTATGGTGTCAAACAGTTTCAAGTTCCGTTAAACCGTTCTCATACCTATTTTGGAGATACACATTTTGCTTATGATCATTTAAAATGGTTTGGTTTTCGTTTTGGTGGGGGCAATATCTACATTCGTGGTGTTATGACCAAAGGTATTGATAAAGGGGCACCAACTACAGTAAAAGAAATGAGCATGGCAGCACCTATGGCTGAAAGTGTCGATCATGTAGCGGTGACAGGTTATGCCGCTAAAAAAGTAGATGCCGGTGCGGTTTCAGTTGAAAACAAACCGACAGGAGCGGATAATAGTGAACAAGCTTTAAATGTAACTGCTCGTAAAAACTTACAGGAAACAGCCTTTTTCTTTCCACAATTATATACCGACAAACAAGGCAATGTGAGTTTTGGTTTTACGGTTCCCGAAAGTTTGACCAAATGGAAATTACAATTACTGGCGCATACCCCGGATTTGGATTATGCGTATAAAGAACTCTTTGCCGTTACACAAAAAGACCTGATGGTTTTTCCCAATGCACCACGTTTTGTGCGCGAAGGAGATCAATTGGTTTTAAGCACTAAAATTGCCAATCTTACCGGTAAAAGTTTGACGGGTATAGCCGAATTGGTCTTAATAGATGCAATTAGTCAACAAGATATAACCGATAAATTATTAAAAGGCAAACGACAAGTTAGTTTTACGGTTGATGCACAAGGTAATACCCAAGTAAGTTGGACGGTTCAAATTCCCAAATATTTGCAAGCCATTCAATATAAAGTTATGGCAAAAGCCGGAACCCAAACCGATGGCGAGCAAAATTTATGGCCGGTTTTGTCCAATCGTATGTTGGTGACCGAAACCATGCCCATGTGGGTTCGCAGTAATCAAACCAAAACTTTTGTGATGGAAAAACTGTTGCACAATCAAAGTAAAACCTTGACCAATCATAGATTAACTTTGGAGATAACCGGCAATCCGGCTTGGTATGCCGTGCAGGCTTTACCGTATTTGATGGAATATCCGTATGATTGTAGTGAACAAACTTTTGCTCGATATTATGCCAATGCTTTGGCCGGTCATATTGTCTATCAAAATCCGAAAATAAAACAAGTATTTGATGTTTGGAAAACACTTGATAGCGATGCGCTGTTATCAAATTTGGAAAAAAACCAAGAACTAAAATCGTTAATTATTGAAGAAACACCTTGGTTACGTGATGCCCAAAGTGAAAGCGAACAAAAAAAACGAATTGCTTTATTGTTCGACTTAAATAAAATGTCTTACAGCTTAAATACGGCTTTGCAAAAATTAAAACAAATGCAATTGCCCGATGGTGGTTTTACATGGTTTAAAGGAGGGCGATATAGCAGCCGGTATATAACACAACATATAGTGGCCGGATTTGGACACTT
>JAMOMQ010000118.1 GCA_027066995.1 Flavobacteriales bacterium | reverse complement strand
CATAATTTCTTAAAATCCCAGTTGCATATTGATACAGCTGAAATGACACGTGATAATATTCGCCGAAAACTGGTTGAAAAAGGTATTTCACAAAAAAATATTGAACTGTTAATTGATTTGCTAAATCGCTGTGATATGGCACGATATGCACCGGCTTCTACTACCAAAATGACCGATGATTTGGCCGATGCCGAAAAGTTGATGAATCACTTTAAGTAGTTTTTAAAATTTGTAACCATGAAACGACTTATACTATATATATTTATATTGATTTTTGGTTTTGGTTTTGCCCAAACACCCGAATCATTATTTAATAAAGCTAATGCAGCTTATAAAAAAGGCGACTACCAAAATGCCATTTCTTTATATGAAAAAGCTTTGCAGTCCGGTAAAGTGGCGCCCGAGATATATTTTAATCTTGGAAATGCCTATTATAAAAGCAACCGGATTGCACCATCTATATATTACTATGAAAAAGCTTTGAAACTTAAGCCGGGAGATGAAGATATAAGATATAATTTGCAATTGGCCAATCAAATGAAATTGGACAAAATAGAAAAAGTCCCCGAAAATATTTTATTACGTATCAAAAAACGTATTAACCGTATTTTTAATTATGATACTTGGGCATGGATAGCTGTAATTAGTGCTATAGCCGGTTTTTTAATATTCGGGTTGTTTCTGTTTACCAAGCAAGCCAATACCAAGCGTTTGGCTTTTGTAGGTATGTTTATTAGTTTATTTTTATTAATATTTGCATGGTACAATGCCGATTTTGGCTACCGTTTGTCACAGGTGAAGTACGGTATTGTTTTTAATCCTAAAACCGAATTGATGACAGAGCCCAATTTAACTTCCGATGTGGTGATAAGTTTACACGAAGGTAGCAAGGTGCAAGTATTAAAAAACGATGGCGACTGGTATTTGGTTAAACTGCCCGACGGTAAAAAAGCTTGGTTGCCCAAGGAAGATGTTCGGGTGATTAAGTAGGTTAAACAAAATATAAGATTTCTGAATTTAATGAATTTGATTTTTTTTAATGTTATTTTATAATTAAAAATAACCAAAGAAAAAATCTTATGATAAGAAATGTCTTAAAACGTAACATCATAAGCATTATATGATAAGAAAATCGAAAAATCTTTACATAATGAGCTTGCCAACCCCTTCTAAATTACCTTTAAAAAAGATGATTGGGAAAATTGGATTTTATATATGCTTGATGCTGTTGAACAAATATCAAAACAAACAATAGTATTAATAAAAAAGATTAAAGATTTAATTTTTGAATATAAAAATTTACTCAGGACTAATTATAAATTTTATAGTCAAGATTTATTAAATAATTTGTTTAAACATCCCTAAACTAAAATAGAATTTATTGAGAATGATTTAGGTGTTTCCAGAATAACAGCTGCCAAATATCTCAATCAATTAGCCAAAGATGGGCTGCTTAAAAAGAAAAAATTAGGCAAGGGAAATTATTATATCAATGAAAAGTTAATGGAAATTTTAAAGCAATAAAAATAATATTTTCTACCTTTTTGCCAATAAAAACGGTACCAAAACTTGTTTAAAACCTAAATTGATATCAACCGTAATATAGTCAATTTGGTATTGATAACAAGTTTCTTTTATTTTTTGGAAATAATCGGATACGGCTTTTTCATAAGCTGTTTTGAGCTGTTCGGGATAAATGTTGAGATAATTTCCGTGTTCAATATCAACAAATTTAGTGGCTTTGTTTTCAAAATTAAAAGCAAATTCGGTTTGATAATCGTAAGTATGAAACAATAAAACTTGGTGTTTGTTGTATTTTAAATGTCTTAAAGCTTCAAACAGTTCGTTTTTATTTTCACGCACTTCCCATAAATCTGTAAAAAGCACTATCAAACTGCGCCGGTGTATGTTTTTGGCTATTTCGTGTAAATATTGATAAGTTTTGGTGGTTTTGACGGTATCTTTTTCATTCAATACATTTTCTAATTGATGCAATAGTAACCGGTGGTGTTTCGGGTTATTTTTTTCTTTGGCATAAAACTCATAGGTATTTGAATAAACACTCAATCCGATGGCATCGCGTTGTTTTTTTAATATTTCCATAAGCGCAGCTGTTGCCAAAACCGAAAATTGAATTTTATTTAATTGGTCCAAATCAAAATCTTTACGAATAGGATAATACATTGAAGACGAATTATCTATAATAAAATGCGCCCGTAAATTGGTTTCGTCTTCAAATTTTTTGGTATATAATTTATCCGTCTTTCCAAAAAGTTTCCAATCGATAAATTTGGTGCTTTCGCCCGGGGCATAAATTTTATGTTCTAAAAACTCTGCCGAATAGCCGTGAAAAGGACTTTTGTGCAAACCTACCAAAGTGCCTTCAACCACTTGCTTGGCAAGTAGCTCCAAATTGGGTAACTGATATTGATTTTTTTGTAGTTTAATCATCGTGTAAGTTTGCGCTGTAAATTTACACTTTTTGGTTTAAAACCAAGAGTTCTTCTAAAATTTTCCGGTCGTTGGACAGACGCGGGACTTTGTTTTGCCCGCCGAGTTTACCTTTTTGTTTGAGCCAATCATAAAACAAATGCGGGCGCGCTTGATGTACCACAGGCGGTTTTAAAGTCATATTTTTATATCTTTTGGCTTCGTAGTCAGAGTTTACCGATTGTAAATTTTGATCTAATAATATTTTAAATTTTTCAAAATCATCCGGCGTTTTGTCAAATTCAATGATCCATTCGTGAGCACCTTTTTGGTCGGTTTGCATAAAAACCGGTGCCAAAGTGTATTCCTTTACCAAAGCATTGGTTTGTTTTGCTGCTTGTTCTATGGCTTTGTCGGTATTTTCAATAATAACTTCTTCGCCAAAAACATTGATGTAATGCTTGGTGCGTCCGGTAATCTTGATACGGTACGGTTTTAACGAAGTAAACCGGACGGTGTCACCAATAATATAACGCCACAATCCCGAATTGGTGGAAATAACCATGGCATAATTTTGATCTAACTGCACGTCTTTCAGCGGAATGATTTCGGTAGAATTGATGCCTTTGTAGGCATTCATCGGGATAAATTCATAGAAAACGCCATAGTTGAGCATCAGTAGAAGTTCGCCTGCTGTTTTTTGATCTTGCAAAGCAAAAAAACCTTCCGAAGCATTGTAAATTTCCAAATAATGAAAATTTTCTTTTGGAAAAAGTTTTTGGTAAGCTTCTTTGTAAGGGGCAAAACTGATGCCACCGTGAAAAAACACTTCCAAATCGGGCCAAACTTCTAAAATATGTTGCTTTCCGGTGCGTTTTAAGACTTCTTGCAGCAACATTAGCATCCAAGAAGGGACACCTGCCAGTCCGGTTAGTTGCACTTTAAGTGCTTCTTCTATAATTTTATCCAATTTGACTTCCCAATCGGGCAGTAAAGCGGTTTTTTTCTCGGGAACCGTGACCAAATTAGACCAAAAAGGCATATTGTCTATCATTATTGCCGAGAGGTCGCCGACATAAGCTTGGTCAAATTTTAAGAGTTGTTTGCTGCCGCCTAATTTGAGGGTTTTTCCTTGAAAAATCTTGGTGTCGGGATAGTTGTTTACATAAAAAGCCAAAGCATCTTTTACCCCTTGAAAATGATTGAATTCCAAAGCTTCTTCGCTGACCGGAATAAACTTGCTTTTGCTGCCGGTGGTACCGCTTGATTTGGCAAACCATTTTATTTTTCCCGGCCAAAGAATGTCCGGTTTTCCTTGCATCATTTGATCGATATATGGCCAAAGGCTTTGATAATTGTTAAGTGGAACTTGTTTTTGATATTTCGGAATATTTCGAATGTTTTTAAACCGGTATTTTTTTCCAAATTGTGTAAACCGACTTCGTTGCAAGAGCAAATTAAGTTGTTCTTCCTGCGTATTTACAGGATTCTTCATAAACAGGCGTAAATCTGACAGTCGTTTGTTGAACCACCAAGACGCAATGGAATTTATGAAGCCGATTTGCATATTTTTAAGTATATTTAGACTTTCAATTTATAAAAAAAATATGTATTACGAAAGTGTTTTAAAGCGAATGCCTACCGAATTGGCTTCACCGGTCAAGTATTATTTGGATATGGGTGATGATTTCATCATTTTAAATAATTTGCTGGGTAAAGATTTGCAAATCAAGTTTAAATCGTATCAATGTTTGAGTTGTGGTAGCGATCAACCTATTTTTGCGCAGGGAATGTGTAAAAAATGTTATTTTGAGAGTCCGCAAGTAGGTGAGTGGGTGATGAAACCCGAACTGAGCAAGGCGCATTTGGGGATAGAAGATCGTGATTTATCTTATGAGCAAGAAGTTCAGTTACAGCAACATATAGTTTATTTGGCACAGTCGAGCGATATAAAAGTCGGGGTGACGCGCAAATCACAAGTGCCTTACCGTTGGATAGACCAAGGTGCCGATGCGGCTTTGCCTATTTTGGAAACACCTAACCGGTTTTTAGCCGGACAAGCGGAAGTGCTTATAAAACAACATATTACCGATAAAACCAGCTGGCAAAAGATGCTGAAAGGTGTAACTACGGATAAAGACTTACAAACGGTTAAAGAGCAGGTGAAAACTTATTTGACCGGCGATTTATTGCCTTATTGGATTGATGATAGCGAAGTGGTTGATATTAGCTATCCTGTTTTGCAATATCCTGAAAAAATAAAAAGTATTAATTTGAATAAAATTCCGGAATTTTCGGGAAAATTAGTCGGGATAAAAGGACAATATATGATTTTTGACGACGGACGTGTTTTTAATGTACGCAATCATTCCGGATTTGTGATTGGTTT